>JALYNB010000145.1 GCA_030773395.1 Actinomycetota bacterium | reverse complement strand
GCTCGACCCGGGCAGCCCGTTCCTGGAGCTCTCGCCGCTTGCGGCCGGCGGCATGTACGGGCGACGAGGCGCCCGGCGCCGGGATCATCACGGGCGTCGGCCGGGAGTGCGTGGTGGTCGCGAACGACGCGACGGTCAAGGGCGGCACGTACTACCCGGTCACTGTCAAGAAGCACCTGCGCGCCCAGGAGGTGGCGCTCGCGAACCGTCTGCCGTGCATCTACCTGGTCGACTCGGGCGGGGCGTTTCTGCCGCGGCAGGACGAGGTGTTCCCCGACCGCGACCCCTTCGGCCGCATCTTCTACAACCAGGCGACGATAAGCGCCCGGGGCATTGCGCAGGTCGCGGCTGTGCTGGGCACGTCACGGCAGGCGGCGCGTACGTGCCCGCGATGGCCGACGAGGCGGTCATCGTCCGCGACCAGGGGACGATCTTCCTCGGCGGCCCGCCGCTGGTGAAGGCTGCGACTGGGCCGGTGGCGAGGGCGGAGGACCTCGTCGGCGGGTGCTGCACAGCCGCACGTCGAGCGTCACCAACCACCTCGCCGACGACGACCCGCACGCGCTCGCGATCGTCCGCGACATCGTGGCCCGGCCCGGACCCCGCGCCCCGCGCCTCTGGGACGTGGCGCCCGTCGAGAAGCCGGCGGTCGACCCGGGCGGGGTACGGCGTCGTGCCCGCCGACCCGCGCGTGCCGTACGACGTGCGGGAGTTCATCGCGCGGCTCGTCGACGGCAGCCGGTTCACGGAGTTACAGGCCGAGTACGGCACCACGCTCGTCACCGGCACCGCCCACGTCCACGGCCACTCGGTGGGCATCGTCGCGAACAACGGAGTGCTGTTCGGCGAGTCCGCGCTCAAGGCCGCGCACTTCGTCGAGCTGTGCGACGCGCGCAGCACGCCGCTCGTGTCCCTGCAGAACATCCCCGGCTGCATGGTCGGCCGCGCCTACGAGGCGAGCGGGATCGCCAAGCACGACGCGAAGATGGTCACGGCCGTCGCCTGCGCACGTGTGCCGAAGCTGACCGTCGTCATCGGCGGGTCGTTCGGGGCGGGCAACTACTCGATGTGCGGCCGGGCCTACTCGCCCCGCTTCCTGTGGAGGTGGCCGGGGGTGCGCATCTCCATGGTGGGTGAGGAGCAGGCGGCGTCCGTGCGGCGCGACCAGCTCGGCGACGCCTGGTCGGCCGAGGACGAGGAGGCGTTCAGGGCGCCGATCCGGACGCAGTACGAGGAGCAGGGCAACCCCTACTACGCGACCGCGCGGCTGTGGGACGACGGCGTGCTCGACCCGCTCGACACCCGCAGCGCACTCCGACTCGCGCTGTCGGTGTGTGTCAATGCCCCGCTCGAGCCGGTGTACTACGGCGTCTTCCGCATGTGACACGCGTGTTCCACACGGTGCTCGTCGCGAACCGGGGCGAGGTCGCGGTGCGTGTCCTCCGCACGCTGCGCCGCCTCGGCATCCGCAGCGTGACCGTGTACTCGGATGCGGACGCGGGTGCGCGGCACGTGCACGAGGCCGACGTCGCCGTGCACGTCGGGCCGGCCCCGGCACGCGAGAGCTACCTGTGCGTGCCCCGGCTGCTCGACGTCGCCGCGCGCACGGGTGCGCAGAGTGCACCTCGGCTACGGCTTCCTCGCGGAAAGCGCTCAGTCCGCGCGTGCCTGCGCCGACGCGGACTGGTCTTCGTGGGGCCACCCGCGCACGCGGTCGAGGTCATGGTCTAAAAGCTCCGCGCGAAGTAGGCGATGGTCGCGGCGGGCGTGCCGGTCGTGCCCGGTGCCAGCGAGCGGGGGCTGGGCGACGCTGACCTCGCCGACGCGGCGCGTGGCGTCGGCTACCCGGTGCTGGTCAAGCCCTCGGCCGGCGGTGGCGGCAAGGGCATGCGGCTGGTGCACGTCCCGGGAGACCTGCCCGCGGCGCTGCTGAGCGCCAGGCGGGAAGCTGCGTCGTCGTTCGACGACGACACGCTGTTTCTCGAGCGGTTCGTGTCCCGGCCGCGGCACGTCGAGGCGCAGGTGCTCGCCGACACGCACGGCTGCGTGCTGCACCTGGGCGAGCGTGAGTGCAGCCTGCAGCGCGCCGCCAGAAGGTCGTCGAGGAGGCGCCGTCCCCGCTGCTGGCGGCTGCCCAGCGGGAGCGGTACGGCGCGACCGCGGTCGAGGCCGCGCGCGGTCGGCTACACCGGCCCCGGGACGGTCGAGTTCATCGTGTCCGGCGACGCCCCGGACGAACCGTCGTTTCTGAAGATGAACACGTCCCTGCAGGTGGAGCACCCGGTCACCGAGCTCGCCGTGTCCCTCGACGGCCGGGCGCTGGACCTGGTGGAGCAGCAGCTGCGTGTCGCCGCCGAGGAGCGGCTCAGGTGCGAACAGGGCGGCGTGCGCGTGGAGGGGCACGCGGTCGAGGCCCGCGTGTACGCGGAGGACCCGAGCCCCGGGTTCCTGCCGACCGGCGGCACGTGCACACTCGTCCGGGAGCCCACGGGGGCGAGGGCGTGCGCGTCGACAGTGCGCTGCTCGAGGGCGGTGCGGTCGCGACGACGTACGACCCGATGCTCGCCAAGGTCGTCGCGTGGGGCCGACGCGCGACGTGGTCCTGCGCCGCCTCGATGCCGCGCTGGCCGACACGGTCGTGCTCGGTGTCGGCACCAACACGGCGTTCCTGCGCCGTCTGCTCGCGCACCCGGACGTGCGAGCTGGACGGCTCGACACGGGCCTGGTCGAGCGCGATCTCGACGCGCTCGTCGGGGGCGACGTGTCGCTGTCCGCGCTGACCGCGTTCGCCCTCGCAGGTCGTGAGGTGCTGCGCAGGAGGCGACGACCCGTGGGACCAGCCGACCGGGTGGCGCCCGGGGCGCGTGGCGCCACTGCGCTGGGACCTCGACTCCCGCGGGCAGCGCACGACGTTGACGCTCGCCGGCGACATGCTCGGCTGGCGGGGCCGAAGCACCACGTGACCAGTGCCCCGACACGGGACGGGCTGCTCGTCACGGTCGACGGGGTGACCGCGCACGCGCTCGTCGCACGGACCGGTGGCACCACCGGGGTGCACGTCGAGGGGTGACGCAGGTGGTGACGCCTCTCGCCCCGGAGCGCGCCGCCGTGCCTCGACGGGCGGCGACGCGACCGTGCGCAGCCCGATGCCGGGTGCGGTGCTGGCGCTGCTCGCCGCCGACGGTGACGCCGTGCGCGCGGGCGCGCCCCTCGTCGTCGTGGAGGCGATAAAGATGGAGCACCGACTGGTGGCGCCGTCCGCCGGCACGGTCGAGCTGCGCGTGCGCGTCGGCGACCAGGTGTCCGTCGACGCCGAGCTCGCGGTCGGGCACCGCCGGGCCCGTCCCCTAGGAGTGACCGTGCTCGACAGACACCCGCTTGACCGACGAGCAGATCAGCCTCGTGCAGACCGTCGAGGCGTTCACGCGTGAGGTCGTCGCGGCGGTCAGCACGTAGCACGACCGCGAGCGGACGTTCCCGGGACGAAGTCGTCGCAGGCATGGCGGAGATGGGCCTGTTCGGCCTGACGTTCCCGGAGGAGCACGGCGGCATGGGCGGCGACTACTCCACACACTGCGTCGCCCTCGAGCAGCTCGCGCGCGTCGACCAGAGCGTGGCCATCACGCTCGAGGACGCGGTGTCACTGGGCGCCATGCCCGTGTTCCGGTTCGGCACGGAGGCGCAAAAGCGCGAGTGGCTGCCGCTGCTCACGTCCGGGCAGGCACTTGGAGCCTTCGGACTGACGGAGCCCGAAGCGGGCAACGACGCGGGTGGCACGCGCACCACACCGTGCTGGAGGACGGTGCGTGGCGCATCAACGGGAGCAAGGCCTTCATCACGAACTCGGGGACGCGCATCACGCGTCTGGTCACTGTCACCGTCGTCACAGGTCAGGCCGCCGGTGGCCGCAAGGAGATCAGCACGATCCTCGTCCCGGTCCCCGTGCGCGGGCTTCTCCGCCGGACCGGCATACGACAAGGTCGGGTGGTACGCGTCCGACACGCACCCGCTGACCTTCGACGACGTGCGCGTGCCGGAGGAGAACCTGCTCGGCGAGCGGGGCCGCGGCTACGCGGGCTTCCTGCAGATCCTCGACGAGGGACGCATCGCCATCGCGGCCCTCGCCAGCGGGGCCGGGCAGGTTGCGTCGACGAGAGCGTGCGGTACGCGCGGGAGCGGACCGCCTTCGGCCGACCCATCGGGCAGAACCAGGCCGTCGCCTTCCGCATCGTACGAATGGAGGCGCAAGCGCATGCGGCCCGGACGGCGTGCTGACGCCGCCTCGAAGATACTCGCCGGCCTGCCGTTCAAGAAGGAGGCGGCGATCGCGAAGCTCGTCGCGGGCGAGGCCGCGATGGACAACGCCCGCGACGCGACGCAGGTGCACGGCGGCTACGGCTTTATGGGCTCTACGCCACGAACCTGGGACGGCGTCCTCTGATCCGTGTGGTGGGGGGAGTGTGCCAGTTGGTGCCGCAGTGGAGCAGTAGTCGCAGTCTGTAGTTGTCGAAGTTGCGGTAGCCGTGGCCG
>JALYNB010000144.1 GCA_030773395.1 Actinomycetota bacterium | reverse complement strand
GCCGCGGCGATCTCGGCCTCGCCGCCACCGGCGAGCAGGACGCTGCGCAGCGCGGCCGTGACCGGCAGCACCTCGTAGATGCCCATGCGGCCGCGGTAGCCGGTGCTGCCGCAGTCCATGCAGCCGCGACCCTGCCGCGGCTTCGCGCCGGCCAGGTCGGCCCCGGTGATCCCGAGCAGCGACATCGTCGCCTCGCCCGGCATCTGCTCGACGGCGCAGGTGGCGCACGGCGTGCGCACGAGTCGCTGGGCGACGACGAGCGACAGCGACGAGGCGACGAGGAACGGCTCGACACCCATGTCGACGAGCCGGGTGATGGCCGCGACCGCGCTGTTGGTGTGCAGGGTCGTGAGCACCATGTGGCCGGTGAGGCTCGCCTCGAGAGCGAGGCGGGCGGTCTCGGTGTCGCGGACCTCACCGACGAGCACGATGTCGGGGTCCTGCCGCAGGACGCTGCGCAGGCCCGCGCCGAACGTCATGCCGGCCTTCACGTTGACCTGCACCTGCGTGATCCCGCGGAACTGGATCTCGACTGGGTCCTCGAGCGTGACGATGTTGCGCTCCGGCTTGGAGACGCGCTGGATCGCGGAGTAGAGCGTGCTGGTCTTGCCGGAGCCCGTGGGGCCGGTGATGAGCACGAGCCCCTGCGGCGCCTCGAGCGTGGTGAGCAGCGGGTGCAGCTGCGCGGGCGACATGCCCATCGAGGTGATCTCGGGGATGTCGTCGGCGCGCGCGAGCAGGCGGACGACGACCTTCTCGCCGTGCAGCGTGGGCAGCGTGGAGACACGCGCGTCGACGCTCTTGCCGTCGACCTTCAGCCGGGTGCGGCCGTCCTGCGGCCGGCGGCGCTCCGCGATGTCGAGGCCCGACACGATCTTGATGCGGCTGACGAGGGCCGCCGACGCGCTCTTCGGCACGGTCATGACGTCGCGCAGCAGGCCGTCGATGCGGTAGCGGATGCGCAGTCCGTCGTGCTGGGGCTCGACGTGCACGTCGCTGACGCGGGCGCGCACGGCGTCCGAGAAGACGACGTCGGCGAGGCGGACGATCGGCGCGGTCTCGGCCGTCTCGGCGGAGGTGACGGGCTCGTCCTCGGCCGCGTCGGAGGAGATGTCGTCGAACAGGCCGGCGACGTCGGGGGAGTCCTCCGACAGCGACCAGGCGCGGCCGAGGTGCTCGCGCACCTGGCTCTCCGTGGCGACGACGACCTCGAGCTGGGAGGCGCCGGTGTAGAGGCGGGTGTCGTCGAGCGCGACGACGTTCGTCGGGTCGGCGGTGGCGACCGTGATGATCGGACCCTGCCTGCCGAGGATCAGCACGCCGAGCCGCTCCGCGACCGCGCGCGGCAGCATCCGGGCCACGTCCGGGTCGATGACCCGGCGGCCCAGGTCGACGACGGGCAGGTTCAGCGCGGAGGCCAGCGCGGTGGCGATCTGGCGCTCGTCGGCGTAGCCGCGGTCGACGACGACGATGCCGAGGCGCCGCCGGGGGGAGGCCGGGTCGAGCTCCTTCTGCGCGGCGAGGCACTCCTGCAGCTGCGCATCGGTCAGGACACCCTGGGAGACCAGCACCTCACCGAGCCGCCGACGGCGGTTCGGAGCGCCAGTGGCGGTCGGGCCGCTGCCTCCAGGTTCGGTCATGCTGACCCCATCGGCAGGACTCGCGCGGGGCTTGACTCCGGGGGCGAGGTGTGCGTCACCGGAGCGACGGGTGGGTCAGTCCCGCGGGTCGCTCCGGCGCCCACCGTCGCCGTCGCGGCCCTCCTCGAGCAGCCGGCTGAGCTCGCCGCGGACGAAGTCGCGGGTGGCGACCTCGCCCAGCGCGATGCGCAGCGCCGCGATCTCGCGCGTGAGGAACTCCAGGTCGGCGCGGGTCTGCGCGACCTGCGCCCGGTCCTGCTCGAGGTTGACGCGGTCGCGGTCGTCCTGGCGGTTCTGCGCGAGCAGGATGAGCGGGGCGGCGTACGACGCCTGCAGCGACAGGATCAGCGTCAGCAGCGTGTAGTTCAGGGCCCGGGGGTCGAACTGCGCCTCCTCCGGCGCGAAGGTGTTCCACGCCAGCCAGATCGCGACGAACGCGGTCATGTAGACGAGGAAGCGCCCCGTGCCGAGGAAGCGGGCGATCCGTTCGGAGACGCGGCCGAAGGCGTCCGGGTCGTAACGGGGCTTGCCGAGCCGGCGCCGGTTCTCCAGCGGGACGTCGAGCCGCTCCCGGTGGCTCTCCCAGCGCTCCATGCGGCGCTCGGCCCGCTCCAGCCGGCGGCGCCGGTGGCGGCTGAGCAGGGAGGTGGTCGCCTCCACGTCCGTCCGGCTCAACGGAGACCGCCGGCCGGCCGGGTGCCGCGGGTGACGCCGACGCGCCGGGAGGTCGGTCGCGACGGACGTCCCTCCCGCCAGTCGTCGGGCAGCAGGTGGTCGAGGACGTCGTCCACGGTCACCGCGCCCAGCAGGTGCGCGTCGGCGTCGACGACGGGGGCGGCCACGAGGTCGTACGTCGCCAGGTGGCGCGTCACGTCGCGCAGCGACGCGTCGGCGGACAGGGGCTCGGGGTCGGCCTCCGCGATCCCCCCGACGAGCGACGACGGCGGCTCGCGCAGCAGCCGCTGGAAGTGCGCGGTGCCGATGTACGTGCCCGTGGGCGTCTCCGTCGGCGGGCGGCAGACGTAGACCTGTGCGGCGAGGGCGGGGGACAGGTCGGGCTGGCGCACGCGGGCCAGCGCCTCCGCGACGGTCGCGTTGGGGGGCAGCACGACCGGGTCAGTCGTCATCAGCCCGCCCGCGGTGTCCTCCTCGTACGTGAGGAGGCGGCGCAGCGGGTCGGCGTCGCCGGGGGCCATCTCGGCGAGCAGGCGCTCGGCGTACTCCGCCGGCAGCTCGGCGAGCAGGTCGGCGGCGTCGTCGGGGCTCATCGCCTCGATGACGTCCGCGGCCCGCTCGGTCTCCAGGCCCCGGATGATCTCGGCCTGGTCCTCCTCGGGGAGCTCCTCCAGGACGTCGGCGAGCCGCTCGTCGTCGAGCGCGGAGGCGACCTCCTGCCGCCGCTTCTCGGGCAGGTTGTTCAGCACGTCGGCCAGGTCGGCGGGCCGCAACTTCTCCATGGCGGCCAGCAGGTTCGCCGCGCCCTGGCCCTGCTCGGGCAGGGCGAAGCCGCTGACCTCGTCCCACTCCAGCTCGCTGAGGTGGCCGCGGCGCGCTCGCAGGCCCCGGCCCGGCTCCCGCACGGCGACCCGCTGAACGAGCCAGTCGCGGTTGCGCTGCTGCACCATCGCCACGTCGACGACCTCGACGGTCAGCCCGTCCTCCAGGCGCGTGACCTGCCGGTCGAGCAGCTCGCCGAGCACGAGGGTCTCCCCGGGGCGCTGCTCGAACGGGCGCAGGTTGAGCTTGGCCGTGTTGAGGATGACCGCGCTGGCGTCGAACTGCCCAACGTGCGTGATCGGCACGAAGATCCGCCGCCGCTGCTGGACGACCTGCACGACCAGGCCGAGGACTCGCGGCGCGTCGCGCCCGACGCGCAGGGCCACGACGATGTCGCGGAGCGCCCCGACGGCGTCGCCGATGGGGTCGAAGACGGGCAGCCCCGCGAGGCGCGCGCAGAACACCTTCGTTGCCGCGGTCACGACCCGCGAGGCTACCCGCCGCCTAGATTCGCCTCGTCCCGCTGCAGAGGAGGACTGGTGACGAGGCTCGCCTACCGGATCGTCGACGTGTTCACCGACCGCGCCTTCGCCGGCAACCCCCTGGCCGTGGTGCTCGACGCCGACGACCTGCCGGGGTCGGCCATGCAGGCGCTCGCCTCGGAGTTCAACCTCTCCGAGACCGTGTTCCCGCTGGCCCCGGAAGCGGTCGGCGCCGACTACCGCGTGCGGATCTTCACGCCGGCCGTCGAGCTGCCCTTCGCCGGGCACCCGTCGGTGGGGGCGGCGTGGGTGCTGGCGTCGCTGGGCCGGCTCGGCGCCGGGCGGGTGGTGCAGGAGTGCGGCGCCGGGCTGCTGCCGCTGACGGTCGAGGAGGGGCCGGGCCGGGTCGAGCTCGCCGGCGGGACGCCCGTGGTCGGGGCGGCCGTCGAGGCCGGGCCGCTGCTCCGCGC
>JALYNB010000143.1 GCA_030773395.1 Actinomycetota bacterium | reverse complement strand
GGCGATCGTGAGCGGCGAGTGGTTCGGCAGCATGATCCCGCCGGCGCCGAGGCGGATGCGGCTCGTCTGCACGCCGACGTGCGCGATCAGGACGCTGGTCGCCGAGGAGGCGATGGTCGGCATGTTGTGGTGCTCGGCGTACCAGACCCGCTCGTAGCCGTGCTCCTCGGCGCACCGGGCGAGGGCGACGCTCGCGGCGATGCTGCTGGTCGCCGTACCGCCGTGGGGGATCGGGGCGAGGTCGAGGACGGAGAGCGGGACGCGCACGGAGCTGGCCTTTCGCGTCGATTGCCTTGGTCAACGCGGTCCTCGGCCCGGCACTTCCGGTGCCGGGTGCGCCGCCGCGTCCCCTTCTCGTGATCGACAGCGCGGCGCCCGTGGAGCCGGTGATCGACAGCGACCTGCCGGCGGGTGCCGTGCTGTGGATCAGGACCCGACAAGGCCGAGCCGAGCCACTTGCCGGCGTACGACCGGTGCGGACGCCGGAGGCCCGGTGCCCCGCCACGACGGCGGAACCCGGGCCCCCGGGGTGCTGGCGCTGCGACTACCGCAGGTCGTAGCGGTCGAGCTCCATGACCTTCACCCAGGCGCGGGCGAAGTCGGAGACGAACTTCTCCTTCGCGTCGTCGGCCGAGTAGACCTCGACGATGCCGCGGAGGATCGAGTTGGAGCCGAAGACGAGGTCCGCGGCGGTCGCGGTGCGCACCACGTTCCCGTCGGTGTCGAGGCCCTCGTACAGCCCCTCCTCCACGGAGGTCCGCCAGGAGATCCCGAGGTCGAGCAGGTTCCGGAAGAAGTCCTGCGAGAGGACACCGACCCGGTCGGTGAACACGCCGTGCTTCCTACCGCCGGTGTTCGCGCCGAGCACGCGCAGACCGCCTAGGAGGACGGTCATCTCCTTCGGGGTGAGCTCGAGCATGTACGCCCGGTCGACGAGAAGCGTCTCCGGCGCGAGCTTGCTGCCCGGCTTTACCCAGTTGCGGAAGCCGTCGGCCCGCGGCTCCAACCAGCGGAACCCGTCGGTGTCGGTCGTCTCCTGGGTGGCGTCGGTGCGGCCCGGGTGGAACGGCACCGTGACCTCGACCCCGGCCTCCGCCGCGGCCTTCTCCACCGCGGCCGTGCCGCCGAGGACGATGAGGTCGGCCAGCGACACGCGCTTGCCGCTGGCGGCCTCGAACTCGGCCTGAACACGCTCGAGCACCGGCAGGACGTCGCGGACGCCCGCGTTGACGGCCCAGCTCAGCTGCGGCTCGAGCCGGAGCCGGCCGCCGTTGGCGCCGCCGCGCTTGTCGGTGCCGCGGTACGACGCCGCCGCTGACCAAGCCGTGTGCACCAGCTGCGAAACCGTGAGGCCGGAAAACAGCAGGCGGTGCTTGAGGTCGGCGATCTCGGCCTCGCCCACGAGCTCGTGGTCGACGGCCGGCACCGGGTCCTGCCAGAGGAGGTCCTCGGCGGGGACGTCCGGGCCGAGGTAGCGGCTCTTGGGACCCATATCGCGGTGGAGCAGTTTGAACCAGGGCCCGCGCGTAGGCGTCGGCGAAGTACTCCGGGTCGGCGTAGAAACGCTCCGAGATCGCGCGGAACCCGGGGTCGACGATGAGCGCGAGGTCGGTCGTCGCCATCATCGGCGGATTCTTCTTGCCCTCGATGTGGGCGTCGGAGACGAGCTCCTGCGCCTCGGGGTTCTTCGGCTGCCACTGCTTGGCGCCGGCCGGGCTCTCCGTGAGCTCCCACACGTACGAGAACAGCATCTCGTAGTAGGTGTTGTCCCACGTCGTGGGAGTCGGCGTCCAGGCACCCTCAAGGCCGCTGGTGATCGTGTCGGCGCCCTTGCCGGTGCCGTGCTGGTTGCGCCAGCCGAGGCCGCCGCTGTGCACGGGGCAGCCCTCGGGCTCCGGGCCGACGAGCTCGGGGTTGCCCGCGCCGTGGGTCTTGCCGAACGTGTGGCCACCCGCCACGAGCGCGACCGTCTCCTCGTCGTTCATGCCCATGCGGCTGAACGTGACGCGGATGTCGTGCGCGGACGCCAGCGGGTCGGGCCGGCCCTGCGGGCCCTCGGGGTTGACGTAGATCAGCCCCATCGTGACGTTCGCGAGGTTGCCCTCGTCGAGGTCGAGCGGGCTGTCATCACCGGCGTACCGCTCGTCGCCGAGCCACATGTCCTCCGGGCCCCAGAAGACCTCCTCGGGCTGCCAGGTGTCCTCGCGGCCGAAGGCGAAGCCGAACGTCTTCAGGCCCATGTCGTCGTGCGCGACGTTGCCGGCGAGCACGAGGAGGTCGGCCCAGGAGATGCGGCGGCCGTACTTCTGCTTGACGGGCAGCAGCAGGCGGCGCGCCTTGTCGAGGTTGGCGTTGTCGGGCCAGCTGTTGAGCGGGGCGAAGCGCTGCGCGCCCTGGCCGCCGCCGCCCCGACCGTCCGCGATGCGGTACGTGCCGGCCGCGTGCCAGGACATCCGAATGAACAGCGGGCCGTAGTGGCCCCAGTCCGCGGGCCACCAGTCCTGCGAGGTGCGCATCACGTCGGCGAGGTCGCGCTTGAGCGCCTCGACGTCGAGCTTCGCGAACTCGGACTTGTAGTCGAAGTCGTCGCCCAGCGGGTCGGAGTCCTTCGACGGCTTGTTGAGCGGGGACAGGTCGACCTGGTTCGGCCACCAGTCCTGGTTCGTGCGGGGGCGGTTCGTGACCTGGGGGGTCGGCGACTTGATCGCCGGGTTCTCGCTCTCGGTGGTGCTCGCCGTCGTCGGCGCGCCCTGCGAGTCGGCCGACGTGTCGTACGGCTTGGGGTGCTCGACGGCGGCGTACTCGCTGTCGCTGGGGCTGGTCGTCAACGCGTACCTCTCTGGTGGTGTCCGGGGACAGGGGCGTGTCGAGGGGTCAGGTGCTCTGGGAGGCGCCGGTCTGGTCGGCGCGGGTCTGGGATGCGCCGGTCCGGCAGGCGCGGCAGCGCCCCCAGAAGACGACCTCGGCCTCGTCGAGGACGAAGCCGCTGTCGTCCGACGGCGTGAGGCAGGGGGCGTGGCCGACGACGCAGTCGACGTCGGCAATGGCGCCGCAGCCGCGGCAGACGACGTGGTGGTGGTTGTCGCCGACGCGCGCCTCGTAGCGCGCGTCCGACCCCTGCGGCTCGATGCGGCGCACGAGCCCGGCGTCCACGAGGGCGCGCAGGACGTCGTACACGGCCTGGTGGGAGACGGCGCCGGCACGCTCGCGGGTCGCGGCGATGAGGGTCTTGGTGTCGAGGTGCGGCTCGGCGCGGACGGCCTCCAGCACCGCGAGGCGGGGGCGGGTGACGCGGAGCCCGGCGTTGCGCAGGGTGCGCTCGAGGTCGTCGGTCTCGGTCATGAGGTCGAGCCTGCCCCGTTGTCTTGAACGGGTCAAGTTGAGGCGACGGCGCCTCTGGACCTGCCGCACGGCGCGCTCCTGGCTCCTCGGGGCGGAGCCACGGGGTTGCAGGGCCCGGTCCTGCCGGCTGCTTCCCACGTGGGAGCCGGTTACCGGCACCAGTGGCGGAGTGCCGCCGCGATCTCCTTCACGTCCGTCTGACCGCTGGCGGATCGCATCACGAGGTCGAACGCGTTGTCGTCCGGCGCCTCGAGCAGGACGCCGTTGAGGAAGAGGTTCGCCAGCGCGTCGTTCGGCACCCGGGACCAGGGGACGACGTGGTCGACGTCAGTGGATCCGGGACGCAGGCGCGTGCCGCAGTAGAAGCAGCGGCCGTCCTGAAGGTCGGTCAGTCCGGGCCGCAGGCGCTGGAGGCTGACCCGCGACGCGCCGAAGAGGAACTCCCGCAGCCGGTCCTCGCCGAGCTCGGTGCCGTTGAGCCGGGCGACCGCGCGGGTCCAGTGCAGCTCGAGCAGCGGCCGGAGTAGGCCGGCGAGGGAGACGAGGGCGTCCGCGACGCCGGGGCGGAGCTCGACGGTGAGGGCGGTACGTCGGACCTGCCGCGGCGTCACTGCCTCCGAGAAGGCGCTGTCGTCGCACAGGAAGCGCGGGTACTGGAGGCCGTTGGTCTCCGTTCAGCCGGCGGGGCGCTGCAGCTTGCCGAGCGGCATCGTCACGAGGACGTGCTCGACGGTGTCGAGCGTGCGCTCGACCTCACCGGGCAGCGCGCGTTCGGCGAGGTCGAGCGTGGTCAGGCCGCGGGTCGCCGCGGCCGCTCGGAGCGCGGCGACGGCGTCGACGATCTTCGCCCGGGGCTGGGTCGACTGGCGCAGCACGCCTGATGCCGAGTCGGCGAGGTCGTGCGGCCGGACCTGCGGCCAGTACAGCCCGCTGACTCGGCGGGCCAGGTCGCGGGTGGGGACGAGCGACGCGGCGCGGCCCTGGCCGTCGGTGCCGGCGGCGCAGGCGTCGACGAGGGCGAGCAGGACCGCGAGCTTGTAGTCGCCGTGCGGCGGCCCTCGTCGATGAGCCCGAGGACCATCTGGGCGAAGCCGAGCGGATTGGGCTGGCCGGCGGTCACGGTCGAGGGGCCGCCTCGTCCAGCAGCAGAGGCATCACCTCGGCGATACGGACCAGGTCGACGTCGCGCGCCAGCAGGGTCGCACCGTGACGAAGAGCCACCGCCGCGACCATGCAGTCGACCAGGCCCCGCGGCGTCACGCCGGCACTCCGACACCGCCGGTAGATCCGCACCGCCCCGTCGAAGTCGAGGGCGGCCTCGAAGGGCAGCAGGTCGAACCGCTCCAGCAGGCGCCGGAGCTGCCGTTCGCGGTTGTCGTCGCGGGCTCCGGCCAGCACCTCCGCGATGACAGGCTCGGTCACGGCCACGGGGCCGTCGTCGCTGATCAGGTCGCGGAGCCGGTGGTGAACCTGGCTACCGGTGGCGCGGTCGTACTCGACCCACGCCGAGGTGTCGGCGAGGATCACGCCCCGGGCAGTCCGTCGTCGGGCACGTCGCCGATCGCGTGCGCGCCCTCCATGGCCAGGGCTTCCTCGCGCGTCATCGGCTCGCCGGCCGCGCGCCGCAGGGCGAGCGCGACGGCCTCCGATTTCGTCCGCAGGCTGTACCGCCGCATCACCCTGGCGACGTCGGCGTCGTCCAGCTCGATGTTGGTGCGCGTCCGAGTTGCCATACACCAACGGTACACCTGAGGGCCAGAATCGCAGGCCAGGAGCGCTGGTGGGGGCAGCAGCTGCTTGCCGCCCGGACGCGTACGACACCTACAAGGTGCTGCTCACCCGGGGGATGGTCGGCACCGTGGTGTTCTCGACGGACCCGGAGACCCAGGAACTGCTGCGCGGACTGGTCGTGGGTGTTCGGGGTCTTCGGCTGGGGGTTGTGCGCGCTGGCGCTGGCCGCCGGCTTCGTGCTCCAGGCGGTCCGGACGCGCGGGCCGCAGGCCCCGACAGGAGGTCCGCGGTGAGCGCAGGTGCGGTGGTCATGTTGGTCATCGGGGCGGTCGGCCTGTGGGGCGGGGCGGCGGCGGCCATCGCGAACTACTGGCGGCGATCCCGGGCGGAGGCGCGGGGCGCGGGGCGTCCTGACCGTCCCGCAGCCCGAAGCTCCCCCCGAGGGCTGCGCCCGACGGTGAGCGCGGCTCACGCCGGTTGCTCCTGTTGCTCCTGCTGCCGGGTCCCCAGACCTTCCATCCGGGTCAGCACCGACGCCGCCGTGTCCCGGCCCTCGCGCGCGAGCCCGCGGAGGCATGCCGTCGCTGACCGACCTCAGGGCACGGCGGCCTTGGTGAGCTCCTCGAGCAGCCGGGTGCGGCGACGGTTGCGCTCCCGCAGGCCGGCCGCCCAGCCTCGTGCTGCCTCGGGTCCGTCGAGCTCGGTCTGCAGGGCCACGGCCCGCGCCGCCAACGAGGCCGCAGACCTGTAGGCGCGGGCCTGCACCTGGTCGGCGTGCTCCTGCGCCAGCTCCTGGTAGACGGCAAGCGCGTCCCGGGGCGCGGTCTCCTCCCGGCGGGACGCGAGCTCGAGCCGGAGCTCGGGGCTGACCGGGAGCTCGCCCGCCGCTGCCCAGGCCGCCTCCACGTCGTCGTCGCCGAGCAGGGCGCGCACGAGCTCGTTCCCGACGCCGGGGAAGGGCCCACGCGGGGCGTTCTCGGCCGCGCGGCGCAGGAGGTCCCGGGCCCGCTCGCGCTCGGCCTCCCAGGTGCCGTCCTGCGAGGCGAGCTCGCGCAGCGCGCCGTACGACGCGGCGGTCGGCGACCGCTCGTGGTCCTGGCGGCGCATGAGTACAGCGGTCTCGAGCTGACCGGCGTCGACGGTCAGGGCGACCTCGAGGTCGCGCAGCCGCCCGTCGTACCGAGTGGACTCCCGCTGGCCGCGCTGCACCCACCTCAGAGCCTCGTCGCCGCGCCCGGCGTCCCGAAGCGCGATCGCTATCCGGAGGAAGGAGTACGACGAGGACAGGTCGTGGCTCAGCACGACTACCAGCTCATCGACGTCGTCGGCGAGCTGCTCGCGGAGTCGGGTCAGGCGGAACCGCTCCGTGTCCCAGCCGCGGTCGTCGTCGGGACCGAGGCGGGGCAGGGCCTCGAACCGGGGCAGCACGGACTCCCGGAGTCGGGCGAGGCCCTCGTCGCCGAGCAGGTCGCGGTAGTCGTCGACCGGCTCGTCCGGGACGTCGAGCTCGCCCTCGAGCGCCCGCTGGAGGAGCCAGGCGACGAGCTCGGCGGTCGGCGGTGGCGCGGCCCGGCACGCCCGGAGGTGGGCGTCCCCGATGCGGTCGGCCAGGGTCGTCACATGCCCGGCGGAGTCGTCCACCCGCTGGGCTGCCGTCTCGACCATCTCCAGCGCGTCCTGCGCCAGTTTCCGCCCGGCGACCGCCGCGCCCGCCTCGAGGAGCTCGTCCAGGACGTCCAGTGCACCGTACGCCTCGCGCGCCCACGTCGCGGTGGCTCGGTAGTCGCGGAAGCTCCTCGGCACGAGGGCGGCGCGCAGCCCCTTGCGCAGCGCCCGGACGTCGACCGGTCCCGTCCGGGCCTCTCTCGCGAGCAGCCGGCGGCGCAGCGCCCGGTCGTCGTCAGCGGCGGCGAGGAGCAGGTCGACGAGCTCAGACCGGTCCAGGGACTCGACGATCGTCCTCAGCCGCGCTGCCTCGTCTGCCACCGGCTGGTCCTACCACGTGTCGTCCTGCTGCCGCCGGTCAGGACTGCACGGCCGGACGTCGCCATGCGGCCGAGACTCCCGCGCAGCGCGCGGGGCGGCTACGCGGAGCCGGAGAGCAGTCCGCTGCCGCTCGTGGGGCTTCCCGACCCGTTCCTGCTCCGGCCGAGCCGGGCAACGGTCTGCTCCACGTCCATCCCGTGCAGCCGCAGGAGGTTCTCCCCGAGGATCTTCCGCTTCGCGGCCTCGGTCAGCTGCGGGTAGCCGTACCCGTCGCACAGGTCCTGCGGGATCGAGAAGTCTCTGAACGCGCGCAGGGCCCACTGCGGGTGGAAGATCGGCGCCTCGCTGCCGTACACGATCTTGTCCTCACCGGCCCAGAACAGGAGCTTGCCCAGGACCTCGGCGAACTGGCGCGGGGCCCGGACCACGAAGTCGATGGTCACCGCGAGGCTGGCGTGGAGGTTGGGGTGGCGGATGAGCTGCCAGCAGACTTCGTCGAGGAAGGGCAGGCCGACGTGGTAGATGATGAAGTTGATGTCGGGGAAGTTGGCGGCCGCGCCGTCCACGTCCCAGGTCTGCGTGTGCTCGATCGGCTGGGGCCCGAGCGGCACGCCCTTGTGCACGCCGATGAGGTTCACGCCGAGCTCGCGGGCCTTCTCGAACACCGGGAAGGCGATCTGCGGGTCGTCCATCTGCCACGGCATCGGCTGCCCGTAGTCGTAGCGGGTGTTGTAGAACTTGAACGCCTTCGCCCCGAACTCGTGCACCTGGCGTTCCATCAGGTCCAGAGCGCGGCGCCCCTCCATAGGGTTCACGGTGCCCCAGAACACGATCCGGTCGGGGTCGCGCGACGCCAGCTCTGCGCACTCCTCCCAGGGTGACAGCCCGTCCTTGAACAGGTCGGTCAGCGGCAGAGGCATCGACACCAGCATGTCGGTGTCGGACTGGTCGAAGACCATCTCGCGGATCTCATGTCCCACTGCTTGAGCCACTCGTCGGCCGGCAGCACGGTCTCGCCCTCGGGCGTCAGGGTGGCGTGGAAGGCGCAGAGGTGCTGCGCGAACATCTGCCCGGGCCGGCCGAGGGCGTTCTTCGGGTCGGCGTTGGAGGGGTGTGCCACCCCGTCGAAGACGAAGACGTCGTCGATCATCAGATCCTCAGGGCGTGGCGGTGGGGGCCGCGGTGGTGCGGTAGGCGGCCCGGTCGCGGACCTGCACGGGGTCGGGCAGGAACCGCAGCTTCCGGCGGGCGTCGGCGCCCATGCGCTCGGGCGTCCACACCTCGTCGAGCATGATCCGGACGTCGGCGCGGTCCACGCCGGGGAGCGCCTCGACCGCGGCGGTGACCTCGGCGAGCAGGTCCACCTGGAAGGGGCACCAGCCGCTGGTGAGCAACAGCTCGAGGTGGGCCGTCCCGTCGACGACCTCCACGCGGCGCAGGAGCCCCATGTCGACGACGGAGATCCCGCGCTCCCGGCAGCAGGGGTCGGCCACCCCCTCGAGCGAGGTGAGGACGGCGGCCTCGACGGGGGACACGGCGTCAGGTGTGACGTGGCTCACAGGATCACCTCGGCCATCAGTGAAGACCCCCACGGGGGCGTGCCGCAAGAGCGGCCGCGGGGGTCCGGCTGGGATCGAGTCACCCGAGCGGGACCGGTACCGCAGCTGCCGGTGGCGCGACGGCCACGGCACGCGCTCCGCCGATCGACGGAGTGAGCGCCTGCCGGCGTACGAGCGGATGAAGGCGGGCTCCCCGAGGTTCCGGATGGTGCTGACGACCGCGTCGTGACGGCCGGTTCGATCACCCGGGGCGGCTGACCGTCGGCGGCGCCTCCAGGAACCACTCCTCCCGGAACGCTCCCCGCTCCACGGCCTTCGCGGCAGGAGGGCGAGACGGTTCCAGCAGCCGCCGGAGCTGCCCCCCACGGGCGTCGTCGCGAGCGCCGGCGAGCACTTCGGCGATGACCGGCTCGGTCACGGCGACGGGACCGTCCTGCGCGATCAGCACCCGGGCCGGAGGTGCACCCCTGCTACCCGTGGCGCGGTCGTACTCGACCCAGCCGAGGTGTCGACGTGGTCGGGAGGGCGACCTGAGCTGGCCTCAGCATCCTGATGACCGGGTCGGTGATGCTACTGTGCGTTCTGTGCGCACGACGGTGACGCTGGACGACGACCTCGCGGCCGAGCTGCAGCGGCTGGCTCGGGAGCGTGGCGCGGCGTTCAAGGACGTGCTCAACAGTGCGATACGAGCGGGTCTGGGGCGGTCGCCCGGGCCGCGGGAGTTCCGCGTGCCCAGCAGGGCGATGGGCCTGCGGCCCGGGGTGGACCTCACGCGCGCTCTCCAGATGGCGTCCGACGACGAGGATGCCGAGACGCTGCGCAAACTGGCACTGCGCAAGTGAAGCTCCTGGACGTCAACCTCCTGCTCTACGCGTACGACGAGAGCTCTCCGGACCATCCCCGCGTCAAGGCGTGGCTCGAGCAGCTGCTGTCCTCGGGTGAGACGGTCGCGCTGCCATGGGTGGTCCTGCTGGCCTTCCTCCGGCTGACCACGCGGGCGGCGGTGTTCACCGCGCCACTGACGCCCGAGGAAGCGCTCGACACCGTCGACGACCTGCTCGCGCAACCGAACGTCATGGTCGTCCACCCCGGCCCTCGCCACCCGGCGCTCCTCCGGGAGCTGATCGCCGGCGTGGGTACGGCCGGGAACCTCACGACGGACGCGCACCTGGCCGCCCTCGCCCGCGAGCACGGGGCCACGCTCTGCTCACGGGACGCCGACTTCTCGCGGTTCCCGGGGCTCCGCTGGTCGGACCCGCTGCGCTGAGTCGGACGGGCGCTCCGCGTGCGGCGCCGCGGTTCTGTCGGCGCGGGCTCCTACTCTCGGTTCCTGTCCGCGGAGGAGGGGCGCATGGAGCACGACGACATCGAGGGGCTGCGGCAGGAGAGCCGCGCGTGGCGGCTGCTCCGCGCCGCTCACGCGCCGCTCGTCCTGTCCTTCCTGGGCAAGGTGTACGTCGAGGAGAACGCTCGGTCGCTGCCGTTCGCCGTGCTGGTCGACCGCCTCGACGACACCCTCTACGCCCTCAACGAGCGGCTCGGCGAGGGCACCTTCCCGCGACCGGCGAGGGCCTACGTGGACGACTGGGCTTCCGCCGAGTCGGGCTGGCTGCGCAAGTACTACCCGCCGGGGGCGGAGGAACCGTACGTCGAGGCCACCCCGGCGCTGGAGAAGGCCGTGGCCTTCGTCCGGTCGTTGCCCCGTCGCACCTTCGTCGGCACCGAGTCGCGACTGACCACCGCCGTGGAGCTGCTCCGGCAGATCGCGCACGGCGTCGAGTCCGACCGGGACGTCCGTCTCGCCGAGCTGCTGCGGCGGCGGGCAGAGCTCGACGCAGAGATCGCCGCGCTGCAGCGCGGCGAGGTGGCGCTGATGGAGCCGTCGGCGGTCCGCGACCGGTTCCAGCAGTTCGTCGACACGGCGTTCGGCCTGCTGTCGGACATGCGTGAGGTGGAGGAGAACTTCCGGGGTCTCGACCGGGCGCTCCGGGAGAAGGTGGCGGGCTGGGACGGCGGGAAGGGGGAGCTCCTCGACGAGGTGCTCGGCGACCGCGACGCGATCTCGGGCTCCGACCAGGGGCGCAGCTTCCACGCCTTCTACGACTTCCTCCTCTCCCGCGCCCAGCAGGAGGAGCTGTCCGAGCTCCTGCGCCAGGTCTGCAGCCTGGAGGCGATCGGGGCCGTCGACCCCCGGGTGCGCGGGGTCCACCACGACTGGCTCGACGCCGGTGAGCGGGCCCAGGCCACTGTGCGCCTGCTGTCGGACCAGCTGCGCCGTTTCCTCGACGACCGGGCGTGGCTGGAGAACCGGAGGGTCATGGACGTGCTCCGCTCGATCGAGGCCTCCGCCCTCGCGGTGCGCGACCTCGCGGCCGATGCGCCCGGCGCCGAGCTCGACGTCGTGGCCCCGAGCGTGGGGCTGCCGTTCGAGCGCCACCTCTACGTCCCGAAGCCGCCGCTGCGGCTCGACAGCTCGGTCGCCGAGCCCGAGGGGGACGCGGTGGACGTCGGGGCCCTCTTCGCCCAGTCGCACGTCGACACCGCTCGACTGGCGGGGGAGGTCCGCCGAGCCCTCCAGCGGTCCCCGCAGGTGGGGCTCACCGACGTGCTGGCCCAGGCTCCGCTGGAGCAGGGCCTCGCCGAGCTGCTCGGCTACTTCGCTCTGGACGAGCACGGCGTCGAGCTGCTGTTCGATCCCGCCGTCCGGGAGCGGGTGACGTGGACCGAGCCGGACGGCCGCTTCAGGGCGGCCGACGTGCCGCGCCTGACCTTCAGACGTCCGGCGCCGGTGGGCCTCGCGGCGGTGCTGTCGTGACCGGCCGCGTCGAGGCCAGCCTCCCGCTCGCCGTCACGTGGCTGATGAAGGGTGTCGTCTACCGCGACCGCGACCCGGCGGTCTGGCAGCACGTCCTGGCCCTGCGCAGCCAGGTGCAGGACCACGTGGCGGTCATGGGTCTCGTGGCCGTGGTCGACGAGTCCGAGGGCTACGCCTTCCTCCGGCAGCGTCCCGACCCGGACGACGGCGAGGACGCTCCGGCCCTGCCGCGGCTCGTCGCCCGGCGGTCCCTGTCGTTCCCCCTCAGCCTCCTGCTCGCGCTGCTGCGGAAGAAGCTGGCGGAGGCCGACGCCTCCTCGCCGGACTCCCGCCTGGTCCTGACCCGCGACCAGGTGGTCGAGCTGCTCGCCGTGTTCCTGCCCAGCGGGCGGAGTGAGGCCCGAGTCGTCGACCAGGTCGACACGCTCGTCGGCAAGGCCGTGGAGCTCGGGTTCCTCCGCCGGGTCGGGGAGCAGCCGCCGGAGTACGAGGTGCGCCGGATCCTCAAGGCCTTCGTCGACGCGCAGTGGCTCGCCGACTTCGACGAGCGGCTCGGGGCCTACGCCGCGGCGCTGCGCGACGAGACGACCGTGCCGTGACCGGGGTCGCCCTGACCCGGCCCACCGCCCGCCCGAGGAGGACGGACCGATGACGCTCTTCGCGGCCACCGAGCTCGAGCAGCCCGACGCCCGTGGGGGGTTCCGGCTGTCCCGGCTGGAGGTGCTCAACTGGGGCACGTTCGACCAGCAGGTCTGGCGGCTCGACCTCTCGGGGGCCACCGGGCTGCTCACCGGCGACATCGGGTCGGGCAAGTCGACGCTGGTCGACGCCGCCACCACGCTGCTGCTGCCGGCGCAGCGCGTCCAGTACAACAAGGCCGCCGGCGCGGAGGCGCGCGAGCGCAGTCTCGCCTCCTACGTCCGCGGCCACTACAAGTCCGAGCGGAACGAGGAGACGGGCGCGAGCCGACCCGTCGCCCTCCGCCCGGGCAGCACCTTCAGCGCGATCCTCGCGGTGTTCACCAACGCCGCGACCGACGACGCGGTGACCCTGGCCCAGGTTTTCTGGACTCGGGAGGGGGTGGGTGGCCCGCCCGACCGCGCGTACCTCGTCGCCGAGCGCGAGCTGTCGATCGCCACCGACCTCGCGGGCTTCGGCGCCGACGTGGCGGCGCTGAAGAAGCGCCTGCGGCGGCTCGGGCAGGTCCACGAGACCTTCGCCGCCTAGGCAAGGACTTCCGTCGCAAGCTCGGGATCCCGTCGGAGCAGGCGCTGGAACTGTTCCACCAGACCGTGTCCATGAAGTCGGTCGGCGACCTCAACGACTTCGTCCGGCACCACATGCTCGAGCCGTTCGACTCCGAGGAGTGGGTCGGGCGGCTGGTGGGGCACTTCGAGGACCTCACCAAGGCGCACGACGCGGTCACCCGCGCCCGGGCGCAGCTCGAGGCCCTGGAGCCGCTGCTCGGCGACTGCCAGGTCCACGACGAGCAGTCCGTGACCGTGGCCCGGCTCGACCAGGAGAAGGCCGCGCTGCCCTTCGCCGTCGCCCGGCGGAAGGCCGTCCTGCTGCGCGCGTCGCTGGAGGGCCTCGCCGCGCAGCTCGACGCGCTCGAGGGCGAGCGCGGCCGGGTCGAGGGTGAGCTGCGGCGGCTCCGCGGCCGCGAGCAGGACCTCCTCCTCGAGCGGGCCGGTGCCGGGGGTGACCGCCTGGCGCAGATCGACCTCGAGGTCTCCCACTCCGAGCGCGAAGCGGCCTCCCGGCGGCAGCAGGCCGCGCGGCTGGCCGGGCTGCTCGATCAGGCCGGGCTGCCCCCGCTGTCAGCGCCCGACCAGCTCGCCTCGCGGGTGGCCGAGGCCCGGCGGGCGCTCGGGGAGCTCGACGCGGGCGAGCAGCAGGCCCGGGAGGAGCTGAACCAGGCGGCGGTCGAGCGCCACAACCTGCGCGAACGCGCGGACGAGCTGGGGGCGGAGCTGCGCAGCCTGCAGCAGCGCCGGACGAACATCCCCCGGGCCAGCCAGGAGCTCCGGGCGCGCCTCTGCGCGGACCTCGCTCTCGACCCAGCCGGTCTCCCGTTCGTCGCGGAGCTGCTGCAGGTGCGGCCCGAGCACGGGGCGTGGGAGGGCGCCGCCGAGCGGGTGCTGCGGGGGTTCGCCCTGTCGCTGCTCGTACCCACCGACGCGTACGCCGCGGTGGCGGAGTGGGTCGACTCGCGCCACCTCGGGACCCGCGTCGTCTACCACCGGGTCCCCGACGTCGTCGGCGTCGCCCGCCGGTCGCCGCGGGACGACGTGCTCCACCTCGCCGACGTCGTGGAGATCCTCGCCGAGACCCCGTTCTACGCCTGGCTCGAGGCGGAGCTGACCCGTCGCGCCGACCAGGTCTGCGCGGCGACGATCGACGAGTTCCGGCGCGCGGACCGCGCAGTCACGCGCCAGGGCCAGGTCAAGGGTGGTGGCCGGCACGAGAAGGACGACCGGCACCGCGTCGACGACCGGAGCCAGTACGTCCTCGGCTGGAGCAACCAGGCGAAGGTCGACGTGCTGCTGGCCAGCGCTGCCGAGCTGCAGCGGGACCTGACCCGGGCCGAGCAGCGCGGGAGACAGCTCGAGGAGCGCCACCGGCAGTCGGGGCGCCGACGGGTCGCCCTCACCACGGTCGCCGAGTCGTTCGCGGACCCCGCGGCCATCGACCACGAGGCAGCCGTTTCCCGGATCGCGGACCTGCGCGCCGAGCGGCACGCGATCGAGTCGGGGTCAGACGCGCTGCAGCGGATCGCCGCGGCACTGGAGGAGGTCGCCGCCCAGGTGGAAGCGGCCGAGCGCCGCCGAGCCCACACGGTGGAGGCCGTCGGCGCCGCCCGCCTGCGGGTCAGGCAGGACGAGGCCGCGCTGGCCGACGCCGAGGCGCTGCTCCGCCACGACGGAGCGGAGACCCTGCTGCAGCGGCACGGGCCGGCCCTCGACGGCCGCCTAGCCGGGGCCGACGAGGTGGCCGCTGTCGACGCCCGCTCGGCAGGGGTCCGCCAGGGGCTCGACCGGGAGCGCGACGAGGCGGCCCGGCTGCAGGCCAACGCCCGCGACCGGGCGGTGAAGAAGATGGCGCAGTTCCGCGTCGACCACCCCCTGGAGACGCAGGAGATGGACGCCGCGATCGAGTCCGCGGGGGAGTTCCGGGCGCTGCGCGACCGGCTCGCCGGCGACGACCTGCCGCGGTTCGAGAAGCAGTTCAAGGACTACCTGAACACCAACACCATCCGCGACATCGCCTCGTTCAGCGGTCAGCTGCACAAGCAGGTGGAGCAGATCGGCGCCCGCATCGACACGATCAACGACTCGCTCGTCGGCATCGACTACAACCCGGGGCGCTACGTGCGGCTCGACTCGGCCCGGACGACGAGCCAGGAGGTGCGGGAGTTCGTCGCCGACCTCCGCGCCTGCACGGAGGGGTCGGTCGGTGGGGACGACGACGCTGCCTACTCGGAGGAGAAGTTCCTGCGGGTGAAGCGGCTCATCGAGCGCTTCCGCGGGCGAGAGGGGCTCACCGAGCTCGATCGGGCCTGGACCCGGCGGGTCACCGACGTCCGCACCTGGGTCACGTTCACGGCCTCGGAGCGCTGGCGCGAGGACGACAGCGAGCACGAGACCTACAGCGACTCCGGCGGCAAGTCCGGCGGCCAGAAGGAGAAGCTCGCCTACACCATCCTCGCGGCCTCGCTGGCGTACCAGTTCAAGCTGGACTGGGGCGCCGAGGCGTCGCGGACCTTCCGCTTCGTCGTCATCGACGAGGCGTTCGGCCGCGGGTCCGACGAGTCGACCCGCTACGCCCTGCGTCTGTTCGCCCAGCTCGGGCTCCAGCTGCTCATCGTCACGCCCCTGCAGAAGATCCACGTCATCGAGCCGTACGTCGAGGCCGTGGGCTTCGTCGACAACCCCACGGGCAGCCGCTCCCGACTGCAGACCCTGACGATCGAGGAGTACCGGGAGCGCAAGCGCGCGCAGGACCTCGTCCAGGTGCAGCCCGCTGAGGAGGGGACGCCGAGCGAGGGGGTCGCGTGACGCCGCCACGCGCCGGCGCGGGGAGCTGGACCGAGCCCCCCGACGTCGTCGGCGTGCTCCGCAAGCGCTGGGAGCGCGGCGACCTGCTCCGCCGGCACAGCCGGGGCGAGCCGTTCGAGCCGCTCGCGGTGCCGATCCGAGGGCCGTCAGCGGCGGACCTCCTCGCCGACCTCGGCGCCGCCCAGGGGTGGGCCGCCCGGTGGGCTGCCGCTCCGAGGCACGTCCGGGTCGAGACCAGGAGCGTGGGCGGCCGGACGGTGGGAGCCAACCGCGTCCCGGCCCGCGCCTGGATCGACGACGAGGCGGGGCTGTGGGCGCTGCTGGGCGTGACGCGGGACGTCGCCCGGCTCGACGCCGCGCTCGCCGAGACCCGGGAGTGCGTGCCCGGCCTCGAGGCGTGGGCGCGGGAGCACCCGAGGGACGTGCTCCGCCACGCCGGCGTCTGGACGCCCGTGCTCGGCGTCGTGCGCTGGGTGCTCGCCCGCGACGGACCCCCGGTCTACCTGCGGCAGGTCGACGTCCCGGGCGTCGACACGAAGTTCCTCGAGACTCATCGTGGGCTGCTCGCGAGCCTGCTCGAGGCGGTCCTGCCCCCCGAGCGCATCTATCCCGAGGCCCCGGCGGGCGACCTGGTGCGGCGTTTCGGCTTTCGGCCGAAGCCCGAGACCGTGCGGATCCGTTCCCTCGACCCCGCCCTGCTGCTGCCGGGGGGGCTCACCGACCTGACCGCCCGGCTCGACGAGCTCAGCGTGGCGCCCACGCCGGCCGACCGTGTCCTCGTCGTCGAGAACGAGGTGACGTTCCTGGCGCTGCCGGCGGTGCCCCGCGCCGTGGCCGTTCTCGGCGGCGGTTACGGCGTGAGCCGGCTCGGGCGGCTGTCGTGGCTGCGCGACCGCGATGTCCGCTACTGGGGTGACCTCGACACGCACGGTTTCGCGATCCTCGACCAGGCTCGGGCGGCGCTGCCTCACGTCCGGTCGCTGCTCATGGACACGGCGACGCTGCTGATGCACCGCGAGCACTGGGTGCGCGAGCCGACCCAGGTCGCCGCCGACCTTCCGCGACTCACCGAGGACGAGCGCGCCACCTTCGCGGCCATCCGGGACGACCACCACGGGTCATCTGTGCGGCTGGAGCAGGAGCGGGTCCGCTTCGGTCACGTCGAGCGGACCCTGAGCAGCTGGGCCGAGCAGCCCTGACCGGGCTGGTCCGGTCGCCGGCGCCAGTACGGTCGGCACGGTGAGCAGCACCGTCCACGAGCTCGAGGTGTCCCTGCGCGACGTCGCGCCCCGCGTCTGGCGACGCGTCCGAGTGCCGAGCGAGTGCCGCCTCGACGAGCTCCACCGGGCGCTGCAGGCCGCGCTGGGCTGGGAGGACGCGCACCTGCACGTGTTCGAGGTGTGCGGACGGCGGTACGGCGTACCCGACCCCGACTGGGACGACGGCGGGACGGAGGACGAGTCGACGGTCCGGCTCCTGGACGTCGCGCCGCAGGTCGGCGACCGGCTGTTCTACGAGTACGACTTCGGTGACTCGTGGGAGCACGACGTCGTCGTCCGGTCCGTCGGCCCGCTGTCGACGGGGGAGTCGCCGTACGGCGTCCTGGACGGTGCCGGGGCCTGCCCGCCGGAGGACGTCGGCGGGTTCCCCGGCTACGAGCAGTTCGTCACGGCGATGCGCGACCCGCGGCACCCGGAGCACGACGACTACGCCGACTGGGTCGGCGGGACGTGGGACCCGGACGCCGTCGACCTCGCCCACCTCGACGCGGCAGTGCGGGGGCTGTTGGCCGAGCGGACGCGGCGGCCCGGACGCGGGCCGCGGACGACCTCGGGGCGGACACGACGGGGACGGCGGGGGCGCGTCGTCGCTCCGGACGGGGCGCAGGGCGACGAGCTGCTCGACCGCCTCGTCGCCGACGTCGCCGCGTGGTGGGCGGAGCACCCGGGGGCGCCGCTCCCCGCCCGCGAGCACGCGTCCCCGGCGGCCCGCTTCGACTGGCTCCGGGGCGACGGCGGTGACGAGACGTCCCGGCGCGCCGACGAGGGTCAGCTGGGCCTCGACCTCGGCCCCGAGCTGGATCCGGGAAGCACCGCCCGCCCGGCGCGGGCGGACGGACTCGCGAGCATCGACGCCCCGTACCTGTCGCACGGGCAGCCCGTCGACCCGGCGCTCGTCGACCTGGAGCTGCTCCGCCCGGTGCTCAAGGCCAAGGTCGCGGCGTCGTTGGCGCGCAGCGGCCTGCTCGACGGGCGCGAGGCCGGCGCGCTCGACGAGGAGGAGCTCGAGGATCTGGCGACCGGGATCAACCCGTTCGTCTGGACCGAGGACGAGCTGGACGACGTCCTGCTCGACGCCCTGCCCCGGATGTCCCCGGTCGGGGTGGTCGAGGGTGCGCGGATCGCGTCGACGGTCCGGGTGTTCCTCCGCTGGCTCGCGGCGACCGGGCACCGGGACGCGGCGACCGGCGACCCCCGGCACCTGCTCGAGGACGTCCTCGATCACGTCGAGGTCGAGCTCGCGGCGTCGATGGACCCGCCGGAGCGGTACGGGCTGGACTCCGACGACGAGGCACTCCTGCGCGCGTGGCGGGCCCGGATGGCCGAGCGGCGTCTCCTGCTCGGCCGTGGCCTGTCGGCCGCGGAGCCACCGCGCCTGCGCGTCGCCGTACCGCCCGTCCAGGACGAGCTGCGGGAGCTCGCCGCGGCGACGCCGGCACTGGACCTGCTCAGCCGCCTGGTGCGGTGGCTGGGCAGCGGTCGCCGCGCGACCCCGAAGGGCAACCTGGGGGTCGCCGAGTCCAAGGAGCTCGTCGACGTGCTCGACACCGGCGACCCCATCGACGTCTCGTACGGCGGCCACCCCTCCCGCACCCGCTCGATGGACGACCTCCGCGGGGTCTCCTTGGTGGTGCGGCTCGCGGTGGAGGCGGACGTAGTACGGCGGCAGAGCCAGCGGCTCGTCCCCGGACCGACCGCGCGTCTGCTCGCCGAGGACCCACGGGCCGCGTGGTCCGCGGTCGCGTCCGCCGCGTTCCGCCTGCCGCCGCGGCACACGCACTTCTCCCAGTGGGAGGAGTTCGTCGTCGACGTGCTGCCGCGGCTCGTGGCGGTGCTGGACCTGCGGGACGGGCCGGTCCGGCTGTCGGAGGTCTCGGACCTCCTCTGGTGGGCCGTGGCTCAGCGATGGGGGGTCGCGCACGAGGAGGAGCCGTTCCAGCAGGCGCGCCGCGACATCCTCGACTCCGCGACGTGGCGCCGGCTGCGGCTGCTCGAGCTCGCCGGGGTCGTCGCGTTGGGGGTGCGGGACGCCGAGCCGGTCGTCTCGGTCACGCCGCTGGGGGCGGTGGCCGTGCGGCAGGCGCTGTCCGACGGGCCGTTCCGAGCGCCCGTCGTGGGTGCGCTGTCCGGGTCGTCACCCGCGGTGCTGGCGGAGGAGGCCCAGGTCTGGGACGAGCCCGACCTGCTCGTCGAGGAGCTGCGCCGGTGGGTGGCGGCCCGCGGGGACGTCGTCGCGGCCGGCGAGATCGTGGACGCGTTGCTCGCCGGCGGGCTGTCGCCCGAGGGGCGTCAGGTGCTCGTGGCGACGCTCGCCCAGGTCGGCGCCGAGGCCGCGGAGGTCGTGTCGCGGCTGGAGTCCGACCCGGTCCTGCGTCCCCACGCGCGGGTCTGGCAGGTGGAACGGGGGCTGGCCCCGCCGGTCGCGCTCTCGCCCGAGGACGGGGCCGTGGCGGCGGTCGACGCGCTGTCCGTCGTGCTGACGGCGGCGGGCCCGGCCGCGGTGGTCGCGGAGCTCGAGAGGCTCGGCGCGCCCGACGCGGTCGCCGGGCTGGTCGCCGAGCTGTGGCGGGCGCCGGGGCCGATGACCGTGCCGGTGCTCGAAGCGGTGGCGGCCGCCGGGGACAAGCGGCTGGCGAAGGTGGCGCGGAAGGCGGCGTTCAAGGCGCGGAGCCGGGGGTGAGCGGCGTCCTCAGGGCCCGGACCAGCTGTCGAGTGCCTCGGCGATCGCCGACACGTCGACCTCGCCCGCGGCGGCTCCCATAACGAGGTCGAACGCGTCGTCGTCGGGCGCGTCGAGGACGACGCCGTTGAGGTCGAGGAACACGTAGGTAGCGAGCCATGCCAAGCGTTTGTTGCCGTCCACCAGGGGCGTGGTTGCGCACCAGGCTGTGGAGGAGGGCTGCGGCCTTTCCTGGAGGGTGGGGTAGGTTCCCTGCCCGGCGAAGGCCGCAGCCGGCCGCCCGGCGGCAGCGGCCAGCAGCCCCGGGTCGCGGACGGCCACGCCAGGGCCGACCGCGACCCTTGCGATCTCCAACAGGTGCTCGGGCTCGAGGAAGGCCGTCACGCCTTGCCGAGGCGGTCGAGGACGTCGGCGTACCGACTCGCACCTGTCGCCGCCGACCGTGCCACCGCGCGGTCCAGGTGGAGGCGCGCAGAACGCTCGACGATCGCGCGCCGCGCGCCCTCGTGCTTCGAGACGCCCTCCGCCTGGGCCTGCTCGGCCAAGAGGCGCTCCTCGTGCTCACTCAGACGCAGCGTGAAGGCCATGGGCGGAATGATACCGACCTGATACCAGGGGAACGAGGATCAGCCAGCGGTCACTCCTGGCCGCGCCGGTCGCCGCCCTCGACCGCACCGGCGTGGTGGTGGCGCTGGGTCTCAGGCGTACGGCGCGGCGAGCCCCGGCAGGCTCGGGAAGTGCCGCACGTTCCGGGTCCACAGCTCGGCGCCCGCGAGCTCGACCGTGGCCGCTATGAGGTGGTCGACGGGGTCGATGGAGCTGTGGCTGCGCCGGAACTGGGCGGCGAGCTCGCCGGCGCGGTCGGCGACGGCGAGGTCGACCGGGAGCCAGGTCAGGAGACCGGCCAGCGCGGCCCAGGCCGGTCGCTGCCGTGCGGGCAGTCCTTGCAGGATCTCCGTCCGGGTGAGGACGGACGCGACGCGCGGGCGCCCGTCCCGGACCAGCGCCCGGAGGGCCTCGCTCGCGGGCGGGTAGCCGCGCAGGTGGTCGACGAGGACGGAGGTGTCGACGAGGACCGTCATCGCTCGCGGTCGTCCCCGCGCCACTGCCCACGCCGCAGGCCGTCGACGTACGTCTCGCCGTCCTGGTCCAGCTCCCAGACACCCGACGAGCGGTCCAGTGCGCCGAGGGCAGCCTCCAGGTCTCCCCGCGCGCGTCCGAAGCGTTGGTCCACCGCGGCGCGCACCAGCGCTCCTAGGCTCAGCCCGGAGCGGCGCGACTCCTCCTTGAGCAAGGCGTACTGCTCGTCGTCGAGAACGATCTGAGTGCGCCGGGACATGATGTAACCCTACATCCGCAAGGGACTCTCGCACGCCGAAGATGGCGCGGAAGGCGCGTTCAGGGAGCGAAGCCTGGGGTGAGACCCCACCGGTTTATCGTCGGTGTGTGGGGCGCACCGACATCGACGACGACTTGGTCCGTGAGGTGATGCAGCGGTTCGGTCTCGCGACGAAGAAGGAGGCCGTCGACCTGGCGCTGCGTCGGCTGGTGGGCCCTCCGCTCTCGCGTGAGTTCCTCCTGGGCCTGGAGGGCGTGGGCTGGGATGGCGACCTCGACGAGATGAGGCGGTCCGCCGTCGACGGCCCGCAGACCACGTGATCCTGCTCGACAGCTCGGTCTGGGTCGACTACCTGCGTGGGAGGCCGGGGCCGGCGACGCAGCACGTCCGCGACCTCATCCGGGACGGGGCATCCCTCGCCGTCACGGAGCCCGTCGCGATGGAGCTCCTCGGGGGGGCACCCGACGACGCGGCGCTGGAGCGCCTGGAGACCCTCGTCTCCGGGCTCCCCCTGCTGGCCGGCGACGCTCACCTCGACTACCGCGCCGCAGCGACGATCTACCGCTCGGCACGTCGTCGTGGACTGACTGTGCGCAAGCTCGTGGACTGCCTCATCGCAGCGGTGGCGCTGGGGACGGGGACGCGCCTCGTCCACAAGGACGTCGACTTCGAGGTGATCGCGGCCGTCGTGCCGCTGGACGCCGTCAGCCTCCGATGACGGGCGCTTCCCGACAGGAGGTCTCCCGCCATGACGGGTGAGCCCAGCTGACGACTAGCATGCAGGCATGACACAGGTGACGTGGCGAGCCCCAGAACAGCTCGTGGAGCGGGTGCGCCGCACGGCCACGGAGCAGGGGCGCAGCCTCAACGAGTACCTGACCGTCGTGCTCGCCGCTGCCACCGACCCGGAGCTCGCGACGTCGGAGGCGCTCCGGGTGCGGGAGCGCCTCGCGGCTGCGGGGCTCCTCGTACCCCCGACGCGCGCGGCGGTCCGGCCC
>JALYNB010000142.1 GCA_030773395.1 Actinomycetota bacterium | reverse complement strand
AGTAGCGCAGCGCGTCAGCGCCGTAGCGCTCGAGGACGTCACGCACGTAGATGACGACGCTGCGCGAGCTCGAGAACTTGCGGCCCTCCATGGTGAGGAACTCGCTGCTGACGACCTCGCTGGGCAGTGCCAGCTCGCCGTACTGCCCGGCGGTGCCCTCGGGCTTGCCGCCGGCTCCGAGCAGGATCGCCGGCCAGATGACGGAGTGGAAGACGACGTTGTCCTTGCCCATGAAGTACCGCCCGTCGGGCAGTCGTCCGTCAGAATCGGCACCCCAGAAGGGACGCCAGGCGTCGGGGTCGCCGGTGCGCCGGGCCCACTCGACGCTGGCCGACAGGTAGCCGATGACCGCGTCGAACCACACGTACAGCCGCTTGTCGGTGCGGTCGGACCAGCCGGGCAGCGGGATCGGCACGCCCCAGTCGAGGTCACGGCTGATCGCGCGCGGCTTGAGGTCGTCGAGCAGGTTGGCGCTGAACCTCAGGACGTTCGGGCGCCAGTCGGTGCGGGTCTGCAGCCAGCCGCCGAGCGCCTCCGCGAAGGCGGGCAGCTCGAGGAAGAACTGCGCGCTCTCGACGAACTGCGGCGGCTTGCCGTCGATCTTCGACCGCGGGTTGACCAGGTCCTGCGGGTCGAGCTGGTTGCCGCAGCTGTCGCACTGGTCGCCGCGCGCGCCGTCGTAGCCGCAGATCGGGCAGGTGCCCTCGACGTAGCGGTCGGGGAGGCCGCGGCCGGTCGACGGGTCGATGGCCGACAGCTGCGAGCGCTCGACGACGTAGCCGTTGTCGTGCAGCGCCGTGAACATCGCCTGCACCACGGAGTAGTGGTTGCGCGTCGTGGTGCGGGTGAACAGGTCGTAGGACAGGCCGAGTCCGCGCAGGTCCTCGGCGATGACCCGGTTGTAGCGGTCGGCCAGCTCGCGCGCGCTGACCCCCTCGCGGTCGGCCTGGACCTGGATCGGGGTGCCGTGCTCGTCGGTGCCGCTGACCATCAGGACCCGGTTGCCGACCATCCGCTGGTAGCGGCTGAAGACGTCGCTGGGGACGCCGAACCCGGCGACGTGGCCGATGTGGCGGGGGCCGTTGGCGTACGGCCAGGCGACCGCGGTCAGGACGTGGCGCGACATGGCGGCAACCCTACGGGCGCCGCCCACGGCGGATCCGCGGCACAGTGGCGCCGTGCTCGAACCCGTCACGCGGACCGCGCCGCACCGGATCGCTGTCGGCGCCATGCGCCAGCGGTGGAGCGACATGACGTTCCTGCACTGGCCGGTGCCCGCCGAGGCGGTCGCGCCGCTGCTCCCTCCGGGCACCTGGCCCGACGTCCACGACGGGACGACGTGGGTCGGCCTGCTGCCGTTTCAGATGTCGCACGTGCGACTGCCGGGCACACCACCGCGGCCGCACGTTCCCGGAGACCAACGTCCGGCGTACGCGCACGACGGGCGGGGGGCGGCGCGGCATCGTGGTCGTGCGGGTGCCCATCGGCGAGCCCGTCGAGGGCGATGCGCTCGCGCACTTCCTCGCCGCCCGCTGGCGGCTGTGCACCCCCTGGTACGGGCGGGCGGATGAGGTTGGCGACCAGCGACTACACGACGGTCGCGAACGCGACGCCGATCGCGATGCCGATCGCGACGTCGAGCAGGCTGCCGGAGAACGCGAAGGCCTTGAACCCGGCCAGGAGCTTCTTCACGGGCGCGGACCTAGCGCGACGGCCCCGTCCGGGCTCCGACCTCAGCGGGGCTTGGCCGCGACGACGGCGTCGTACACGTCCCGCTTCGGCAGCCCGTTCTCGCTGGCAACCGCGGCCAGGGCCTCCTTGCGGGTCAGACCCGCCTCCTCCCGCACCCCGACCAGGCGGACCAGCTCCTCCGGCGTCAGGTCGACCGCCGGCTCGGCCGCCCCCTCGACGACGACGGTCACCTCTCCCCGCACGCCTTCGCGCGCCCATGCGGCGAGGTCGGCCAGCCCGCCCCGCCGTACCTCCTCGTGGGTCTTGGTGAGCTCGCGGCAGACGACTGCGCGCCGGTCGGGACCGAGCACCTGGGCCATGTCGGCCAGGCTGTCGGCCAGCCGGTGGGGCGCCTCGAAGAACACCGCGGTGCGCCGCTCGGCCTGCAGCTCCGTCAGCCGGGCCCGGCGCTCGCCGCCCTTGCGTGGCAGGAACCCCTCGAAGCAGAACCGGTCGCTCGGCAGGCCGCTGACCGCCAGCGCCGTCGTGACGGCCGACGGGCCCGGGACACAGGTGACCGGCAGGTCCTCGGCCGCTGCCGCGGCGACCAGACGGAAGCCGGGGTCGGACACGCTCGGCATGCCGGCGTCGGTGACGAGCAGCACCCGCCGTCCGGCCCGCAGCGCGTCGAGCAGGTCGGGCGTGCGCTGCTGCTCGTTGCCCTCGAAGTAGGAGACGACCCGGCCGGTCGGCTTCACGCCCAGATCGGCGCACAGCCGGTGCAGCCGCCGGGTGTCCTCAGCCGCGACGACCTCCGCGGTCGCCAGCTCGGAGGCCAGCCGGGCGCTGGCGTCACCGGGCTGGCCGATCGGGGCACCGGCGAGGACGAGGGGCACGCCGCCAGTCTGGCCCAGCGCGGTCGCGGCCCGAATTCCCTAGGGTGGTCGGGTGACCGCCACGCTGGAGGCTCCGCCGCGCGATCCGGTCCCCTCAGCCGCGGACACCGGCTGGCGGGACCGGCTCCTGCCGGTCGTGGACGCCCGAGGGGGCTGGCTGGCCACGGCCCTGATCGGCCTGATCGCCGGGCTGCTGCGCTTCGTGCGCCTCGACATCCCCGCCGGCCGGATCTTCGACGAGGTCTACTACTCCTGCGACGCGCAGAACCTGCTGCGGTACGGCGTCGAGCACGACACGGTCGACGGCGACGGGTGCGTGCCCGAGGGCACCGGGGCGTTCGTCGCCCACCCGCCCCTCGGCAAGTGGCTCATCGCGATCGGCCTGCGGCTGTTCGGCGCCGATGAGGTGGGCTGGCGGTTCTCCGCAGCGGTCGCCGGCACGCTCACGGTCGTGCTCGTCGTCCGGGCTGGCCGGCGGCTCACCGGCTCGACCCTGCTCGGCTGCCTGGCCGGACTGCTGCTCGCGCTCGACGGCCTGCACTTCGTGCAGAGCCGCGTGGCCATGCTCGACGTGTTCCTCGTGCTCTGGACGACGGCCGCATTCGCCTGCCTCGTGCTCGACCGCGACGCCGTCCGGCGCAGGCTCGCCGCCCTGCCGGACGACGACCTGCGCGGGCACGGCCCGGCGCTCGGCCTGCGGCCGTGGCTGCTCGTGGCCGGCGCGTGCCTGGGCGCCGGCACCGCGACGAAGTGGAGTGCGCTCTACTCCCTCGCCGCGCTCGGCCTGCTCGCCTTCGCCTGGGAGGTGGGCGCGCGGCGGACCGCCGGCGTGCCGGCCCCGGTGCGCTCGACGCTGCGGCGCAGCGCCGTCGCGCTGGTGGGCGGCCTCGTCGTGCTGCCGGCACTGGTCTACCTGGTGTCGTGGGCGGGCTGGTTCGCCGGCGACCTCGGCTGGGGCCGGTCGTGGGCCGAGGAGAACCCGGCGTCCGGGGTGGCCGCGCTCGTGCCCGACGGGCTGCGCTCGTGGTGGCACTACCACGTCGAGATCTTCGACTTCCACGACAACCTGCGGACGCGGCACAACTACCAGTCGCACGTGGCCGGCTGGCTGCTGCTGGCGCGGCCCGTGTCGTACTACTACCCGCCCAACCTCGTCGAGGGGCAGATGGGCTGCGAGGTCGCCAACTGCTCGCGCGAGGTGCTCGCGATCGGCACGCCGGCGATCTGGTGGGCGACGATCCCGGTGGTCGTCGCGCTGCTGTGGCTGTGGGTCGCCGAGCGGGACTGGCGGGCTCCCGCCGTGCTCGTGCCGCTCGCCGCCGGCATCGTCCCGTGGATCCGCGACGACCTCGACCAGCGCACGATGTTCCTGTTCTACGCGCTGCCGAGCGTCCCGTTCATGTGCCTCGGGCTCGCGCTCGTCGCCGGCCGGGTGGTCGGGGGGCGGACCGCGTCGCCGCAGCGGCGGCGGGTCGGAGCGGCCGCCGTCGGCGCGTACCTGTCGCTTGTCGTCGTCAACTTCGCCTACCTGTACCCGGTGCTCGCTGCGCAGACGTTGCCGTACGACGCGTGGCGCGACCGGATGTGGTTCTCGAGCTGGATCTGACGCGGGCGGAAGAGTCCGTCCGGCCGGGCCGCCGCGCCCGCTCGGGCGTGATGGCTGGCTGGCTGGCTGGCTGCGGCGTACCGGCGGGCGTGCGCGCTGGCTTGGTACGCGGTCGGTGCGTTCGTGTCACGGCGCGCCCGCGCGTCCCGACCCGGACGTGCCAGCGGCGCGCCCCCCGGCACCACGTCCCGCGCGTGACGACCCGGACGTGCCAGCGCCACCGGCGCCCGCAGACAGGCCCGGACGACGAAGGCCCCGCTCGAACCCCTTGCGGGGCCCGGCCGGGGCCTTGGTCGTGCAGGACCTGGGAGTGGTCCTAGCCGGACTCCGTCCGAACCAGCTCGCCCTGCTAGCTCAGGCGGTC
>JALYNB010000141.1 GCA_030773395.1 Actinomycetota bacterium | reverse complement strand
GCGTGGGGGCGGCGGGTCGAAGGTCGGCGGCACCTTGCGGACGTGCCGCAGCATCGACCAGCCGAGCAGGCCGCCGGCGACGAACAGCGCCATCAGCACGAAGAAGCCGAACACGCCGGCGTCGATGCCGCTCGCGTCACCGCCCACGGGGGGCCTCCTGCCTGGTCATCGCGAGCGTCCCGGACCGGCTCACCGTGCTCGTCCGGCTCACCGTGCTCCTCCGACTCGTGCGGTCTCGCGGACTCCCGCGAACAGGTCGTCCTCGGGCAGCGTGGTCTCGACCAGCGACCGGGCGAGCTCGAAATCCTCCGTCGGCCACACCTCCTGCTGCACCTCGAGCGGGCAGGCGAACCAGCGGCCGTTCGGGTCGATCTGCGTCGCGTGCGCGATCAGGGCGGCGTCCCGGACGGCGAAGTAGTCCGCGCAGGGCACCCGCGTCGTCACCCGGTGGGCGTCCTCGGGCTTGTCGACCCACCGCTGGAGCCACTCGCCGTACGGCGACTCGAGGCCGCGGTGGCCCATCGTCTCGTGCAGCACGAGCAGCCGCTGCTTGTGGAACGTGTGGTTGTAGTAGAGCTTCAGCGGCTGCCAGGGCTCGCCCGCGTCGGGGAACCGGTCGGGGTCGCCTGCGGCCTCGAAGGCCGCGACCGTCACCTCGTGGCAGCGGATGTGGTCGGGGTGGGGGTAGCCGCCGTTCTCGTCGTACGTGGTGACGACGTGCGGGCGCTCCTGGCGCATCACCGCGACGAGGTCGCGCACGGCGTCCTCCAGCGGCGCCAGGGCGAAGCAGCCCTCGGGCAGCGGGGGGAGCGGGTCGCCCTCGGGCAGGCCGGAGTCGGCGTAGCCCAGCCAGACCTGGCGGACGCCGAGGATCTGGCGCGCCCGCTCCATCTCGGCCCGACGGATCTCGCTGATGTTCGCCCAGACGTCCGGCCGGTCCATCGCCGGGTTGAGCACGGACCCACGCTCGCCGCCGGTGAGGGTGACGACGACGACGTCCGCGCCCTCCCGGGCGTACCGCGCCATGGTGGCCGCGCCCTTGCTCGACTCGTCGTCGGGGTGCGCGTGGACGCACATGAGCCGCAGCTGCTCGCCGTCCGCGGGTAGGGTGGGACGCGGGTCGGTCACGGGCCGGACTCCTCTCGGGTCGCGGGACTCCGGGCGCGCACGGCCGGTCGGCGGGCGCGACGATGGTCCGGCACCAGTGTCGCTGGTGGTGCCGGCCGCGGCGGACACGAGGTCCGGCAGCGGGATTCCCGGTGGAGGAGAACAGGAGCACGAGCGCATGGCTTCCCCCGCAGAGCTGCGCTACCGCCGGCCCCCTTCGGCGGGGCGGCGCCGCGTGCGGGTGGCGCTCCTCGTGGCGCTCCTCGCGGCCTTCACGGCGCTCGTCGTCGCGGTCGCCCTGCCCCGGCTGACCGCCCCGGTCTCCTTCCAGGTGCGCACCTTCGAGCTGGTCGACGCCGACACAGTCCGGGTCGGCTGGGAGGTCGCCCGCGACCCGGGTGTGGTCGCGGAGTGCCAGGTCAGGGCCCGGGGCGCGGACGGGCAGGAGGTGGGCAACGAGCTCGTCCCCGTACCGGCGAGCGCGGAACGTCGTACCTTCGTCTCCCACGACCTGACCACGGCAGCGCCCGCGGTGACCGGCGAGGTGCGCAGCTGCATCGTCGTCGGTCCGTGAGGGGCGCGAGACGACCGACTGCCCCGAGCTGACTGCCCCGACCCGACTGCCCCGACCCGAGGAGTGACCGCATGAGCACCGGCACCGGCGAGCTCCCCCAGACCTGGCTGACCCATGAGGCCTACGACCGGTTGAAGGCCGAGCGCGACCGGCTGGCGGGCGAGGGCCGCGTCGAGATCGCCCGCAAGATCGAGGCCGCCCGCGAGGAGGGCGACCTCAAGGAGAACGGCGGCTACCACGCGGCCAAGGAGGAGCAGGGCAAGCAGGAGGCCCGCATCCGCCAGCTCGAGCAGCTGCTGCGCACCGCCAAGGTCGGGGAGGCCCCCACCGCCGAGGGGGTCGCCGGGCCCGGGATGGTCGTCGAGGTCCGCTTCGCCGGGGACGACGAGCCGGAGCGGTTCCTCATCGGCAGCCGGGAGGACACCGCCTCCGGTGACCTCGAGATCTACTCGGCGCAGTCGCCACTCGGCCGGGCCCTGACCGGCCGCAAGGTCGGGGAGACGGCGTCGTACGAGACGCCGAACGGCCGCACGATGACCGTGGAGCTGCTGAGCGCCTCGCCGTACACGGGCTGAGCCGCCGGCCGGCGGGTCACCCGTCGGGCGGCCGCCGGCCCCGCTTGGTCTCCGCGCGCAGTCGCTTCTCCGCGAGGCGCCGCTCCTTCGCTCCCCGCGACGGCTTCGTAGGGCGCCGGGGC
>JALYNB010000140.1 GCA_030773395.1 Actinomycetota bacterium | reverse complement strand
AACGCCGTGGACGAGGACATGGGCAGCGGCGAGCGCTGAGCCGCGGTGGACAGCGGGGCGCGCGCTCACCTCGGCGCGCGCCCCGTCGTCCCCCCGACCCGTAGCTCCACGGGCAGGACGACGTGCTGCGGTGGGGCACCGCCGAGCATCGCCACGACCGCGCGGGCGAGCGCCCGGCCTTTCTCCGCGGCGGGCTGCACCACCGTGGTCAGGAACCCGGGCGGCAGGCCCGGCAGGTCGACTCCGTCGAAGCCGGCGACGCTGAGGTCCTCGGGCACCCGCAGCCCGCGCGCCTCCGCCGCGCGCAGCACCCCGGCCGCGATCAGGTTGCTCTGCGCGACGACCGCGGTGGGCCGGTCGCGCGCCGGGACGTCGAGCAGCAGGCTTCCCACGCGCTCCCCCTCCTCCACCGATCCGAGCGCGGCCTCCACCACGGGGACGGCGCCGAGCACGTCCTCGACCCCCGCCATCCGGTTCCTGGTGTCGAAGTTGATTCGACATGAGTCGCTGCATGCCGACCCGGGACCGTCGCCCACCCGACGCCCGGCGCGCAGGCGCGGCCCGAGCGACAGACCGACCCGCCGCCCCTCACGTGGAGAGCTCATGAGCCCCGACGCTCCGGTCGCGTCCCCCGACGGGGCCGCGCCGCCGACCGGCCGGGCGATGCTCGAGCGGGCCCGCGTCGCTGTCGCCGTCGTGTTCGCCGTCAACGGGCTGGCCTTCGCGTCGTGGATCAGCCGCCTGCCCGCCGTCCGCGACGGCCTGGGGCTCACCCCCGCCGAGATCGGCCTGCTGCTGCTCTGCGCCTCGGCCGGCTCCGTCGTCAGCCTGCCCACCGCGGGCCCCCTCGTGCAGCGGGTCACCGCTGCCCGGGTCGTCGTCGGCGGCGGCGTCCTCGTCGCCGCGGGCCTGGTCGCGGTCGCGCTCACCGAGGGCATCGCCAACGACTGGATCGCGCTCGCGCTGACAGACGGGCACGGGACGTCGGACGCCGTCGGCGCCCTGGGCTTCGGCGCCTTCGTCACGCCATGACCCTCGGGCGGACGTTCGGCGGCACGCTGCTCACCCGGTACGGGCGGGCCGCGGTGCTGCGCGCCCTCGGCGTCCTCGCCCTGAGGGCTGCTGCTCGTCGTGTTCGGGCCGTCGCTGCCGTTCGTCCTCGCCGGCGCCCTCGTCTGGAGCCTCGGCGCCTCGCTGGGCTTCCCCGTCGGGATGAGCGCGGCCGCCGACGAGCCCGAGCGGGCAGCCATCCGCGTCTCGGTCGCCAGCTCGGTCGCCTACACGGCCTTTCTCGCCGGGCCGCCCGTCGTCGGTCTCCTCGCCGAGCGGTACGGCGTGCTGCGCGGCCTGCTCGTCGTGGTGATCGCGCTCGCGGTGGGGATCATTACTGCCGGCGCGACGAGGCCCCCGCGCCCGGGCGACGCCTCCCCGCAGCCTGACCACCCCCGTCGCCTGACCACCCCGCCCGCACCCGTCGTACGCACCCAGCCCTGGAGAGTCCTCGTGCAACAGCGCACCCCCGACGCCGACCGCGACTGGTGGCGCCAGGCCGTCGTCTACCAGGTCTACCCGCGGAGCTTCCGCGACGGCAACGGCGACGGGCTCGGCGACCTCCCGGGGGTCACCGAGCGGCTCCCCTACCTGCAGGGGCTCGGCGTCGACGCCGTCTGGCTCAGCCCGTTCTACCCGTCGGCGCTGGCCGACGGGGGCTACGACGTCGACGACTACCGCGACGTCGACCCCCGGCTCGGCACGCTCGAGCAGTTCGACGCCCTGGTCGCCGAGGCCCACCGGCTCGGGATCAAGGTCATCGTCGACATCGTCCCCAACCATTCGTCGGACCGGCACGTCTGGTTTCGCGAGGCGCTGGGGTCCCCGCCGGGCTCCCCCGCGCGCGACCGCTACGTCTTCCGGGACGGCACCGGCCCGGACGGCAGCGAGCCGCCGTCGGACTGGATGTCGCACTTCGGCGGCCGGGCCTGGACCCGTGTCCCCGACGGGCAGTGGTACCTGCACCTGTTCACGCGGGAGCAGCCGGACCTCAACTGGGCCAACCCTGAGGTGCGCGAGGACTTCCTCCGGACGCTGCGGTTCTGGTCGGACCGGGGCGTCGACGGCTTCCGCGTGGACGTCGCGCACGCGCTGGTGAAGGACCTGTCCGAGCCGCTGCGCAACCTCGGGGGCGTCCACCCGAACGCCCTCACCGAGCTGCCGCTGGACGGCAGCCACCCGCTGTACGACCGCGACGAGGTCCACGAGATCTTCCGTGAGTGGCGGGAGGTGCTCGACTCCTACGACCCGCCGCGGGCCGCGGTGGCCGAGGCCTGGATCACGACGAGCCGCCGGGTGCTCTACGCCCGGCCCGACGAGCTCGGCCAGGCGTTCAACTTCGAGTTCCTCGTGACGCCCTGGTCGGCCGAGCAGTTCCGCGTCGAGATCGACAGCGGGCTGTCGGCCGCGGCGGCCGCCGGGGCCTCGTCCACCTGGGTCCTGTCGAACCACGACGTGGTGCGGCACGTGTCGCGGTACGCCGTCCCGGCGGGCACGGACCTGAACGCCTGGCTGCTCAGCGGCGGCACGACGCCGGCGGCCGACCTCGCGCTGGGGCTGCGCCGCGCGCGTGCGGCGACGATGCTCATGCTGGCCCTGCCCGGGTCGGCGTACCTCTACCAGGGCGAGGAGCTCGGGCTGCCCGAGGTCGCCGACCTCGACCCCGAGGTGCTGCAGGACCCGATCTGGGAGCGCACCGGCCAAGTGGAGAAGGGGCGGGACGGCTGCCGCGTGCCGCTGCCCTGGACGCGGGCGGGCTCCTCGTACGGCTTCGGCGACGACGGGGCGTGGCTGCCGCAGCCGGCGTCGTACGCCGAGCTGTCCGCGGAGGCGCAGGACGGCGTCGAGGGGTCGACGCTGGAGCTGTACCGCGCGGCGCTGCGACTGCGCCGCGAGCTGCAGCCCGACGAGTCGCTGCAGTGGGTGGGCGCGGGCTCGACCGCGAGCACGCACGTGCTCCACCTGCGGCGGTCCACCGGGTGGGAGAGCGTCACGAACCTGTCCGACGGCGAGGTCCCGCTGCCCGAGGGCGAGGTGCTGCTCGCGAGCGGCCCGCTCGGCGACGGCATCCTCCCGCCCGACACAACGGTCTGGCTGCGGGCCGCCCAGTAGTCAAGCGCCAGGCCCGCGTCAACCTTGACGGCAGGCATCCAACCCGCCGGAGCCCGTCCCGGTCAGCTGAGCACGGCCCGCGCCGCCGCCCGGGCCCCGGCGGGCGTCTCCGCGGCCAGCGCGGCCGCCGCCGCTTCCCCGC
>JALYNB010000139.1 GCA_030773395.1 Actinomycetota bacterium | reverse complement strand
GTCGTGCGCCGCGCCGCTGCCGGGCTCGCCGCGTGGCTGCGCGAGCAGGAGGGGCTCCCTCGCGAGGTCGTGGTCGGGTACGACGCCCGCCACGGCTCGCGCGACTTCGCCGAGGACACGGCCCGCGTGCTCGGCGGGGCAGGCCTGCGCCCGCTCCTGCTGCCCGGTCCGCTGCCCACGCCCGTCCTCGCCTTCGCCGTGCGGTACGAGGACTGCGCGGCCGGCGTCATGGTCACCGCGAGCCACAACCCGGCGACCGACAACGGCTACAAGGTCTACCTGGCGGACGGCGCGCAGCTCGTCCCACCCGCGGACGCCGAGATCGAGGCCCGCATCCGCGCCGTCGGCCGGGTGACCGACCTGCCGCTGGCCGACGAGTGGGAAGTGCTCGACGACGGTGTCGTCGAGGAGTACCTCGAGGCCCTGCTGAGCCTGTCACTGGTGAGCGAGTGGGACGTCCGGATCGCCTACACGCCCCTGCACGGCGTCGGCCTCGACACGGCGCTCGCGGCGTTCCGCCGTGGGGGCTTCGAGGCCGTCGAGGTCGTGCGGGCGCAGGCCGAGCCCGACCCCGACTTCCCGACCGCCCCCTTCCCGAACCCGGAGGAGCCCGGCGCGCTCGACCTGCTGCTCGCCCTCGCGGAGCGCACCGGGGCGGACGTGGCCATCGCCAACGACCCGGACGCCGACCGGTGCGCGGTCGCGGTCCCCCTGCCCGACGGCGGCTGGCGGCCGCTCAGCGGCGACGAGGTGGGCTGGCTCCTCGCCGACCACGTGCTCGCCCACACCAGCGGCTCTGACCGGCTCGTCGCCACCACGATCGTGTCGTCGTCGATGCTCGGGCGCATCGCCGAGTCGTACGGCGTCGCCTGGGCCGAGACGCTCACCGGCTTCAAGTGGATCGCCCGGGCGCAGGGCGGGCGGCTCGTGTTCGGCTACGAGGAAGCACTCGGCTACGCCGTCGGGCCCACCGGCCTGGTCGTCCGCGACAAGGACGGCATCGGCGCGGCCCTCGTCATGGCCGAGGTGGCCGCACGGGCGAAGGCCGAGGGGCGGACGCTGCTCGACCGGCTCGACGACCTGGCCCGCCGGCACGGCGTGCACCTCACGAGCCAGGTGTCCGTGCGCCGGGAGGGGCCGACCGGTCCCCAGGAGATCTCCCGGTCGGTCGAGGGGCTCCTCGCCCGACCGCCCGCCGAGGTCGGGGGGCTCGCCGTCGAGCGCGTGGTCGACCTCGCGGACCCCGCGGCCACGGGCCTGCCCGCCACCCCCGGGGTGCGGCTGCACCTGGAGCGCGGCGCCCGCGTCGTCGTGCGCCCGTCCGGGACGGAGCCGAAGGTGAAGGCCTACCTCGAGGTCGTCGCCCCGGTCCGCGGCGGGGACCTCGCGGGGACGCGCGCCGGGGCGGCGCGCCGGATGCAGGCGCTGCAGGAGGGAGTGCGAGCTCTGGTCGGTCCGCCCTCCTGACGGTGGGAGACTCCCGCCGTGACCGCCCCGCTGACCCGAGCAGCCCTCGCCGCCATGGTCGACCACACGCTGCTCAAGCCCGAGGCCACGGATGCAGACGTCGCCGCCCTCTGCGCCACGGCGAGCCGCCTCGGGGTGGCCGCGGTGTGCGTCAGCCCCTCGCGGCTGCCCCTGCCGGCCGGCGCCCTCCGGCCGGGCATCGCCGTCTGCACGGTGGTCGGCTTCCCCTCGGGCGCCCACCGTCCCCAGGTGAAGGCCGCGGAGGCCGCTCAGGCGGTGCGCGATCTCGCGACCGAGGTCGACATGGTCCTCGACCTCGGCCGGGTCGAGGCCGGCGACTGGCCGGGGGTCGAGACCGAGGTGGCCGCCGTCCGGGCCGCCGCGCCGGCGCCGGTGCTGCTCAAGGTGATCTGCGAGGCCGCGGCCCTCACCCCCGCGGAGCTGGCGGACGCCTGCCGCGCCGCCGAGGCCGCGGGCGCCGACTTCGTGAAGACCTCGACGGGCTTCTCCCCCTCCGGCGGGGCCACCGTGGAGGCCGTGCGGCTGATGGCCACAGCTGTCGGTGGCCGGCTCGGGGTCAAGGCCTCCGGCGGGATCCGCGACTCCGCGACCGCGCTCGCGATGGTGCAGGCGGGCGCGACGCGGCTCGGCCTGTCCGGGACGGAGACCGTCCTGGCCGGGCTGCCGCAGTAGCCGGGCCGTCGGCGCGCGCAGCCGCGGCACCGGTCGGCGGCGACCGTCGGCCGGAGCAGGGCGACGCCGGCCGCGAGCGCCGGCCCGTTGACGACCAGGTGCACGGCGAAGCTGCGGAGCGACAGCTCGATGAGCGGCGTGCGGTGGAGCACGACCACGAATCCGCCGCGCCGCCAGCGTGGGCACCCCGGCCACGTAGGCGCTCAGCGCTAGCCCGACCGCCGTGAGGACGAGCGCGTCGCCTGCCGGGCCCCCCCGCCCAGCAGCAGCGCGAGCACGAGCACGGCCACGCCAAGGGCGGCGGCGGCCGTCAGCGAGCGGCGCGGGCCCCAGCCCACGCCGACCGAGGTCCGCTCCGCGAGGTCCGGACGCTCCGGCCGGGCGGTCGGCGCCGACCCGTCGACCCGTTGAGGAGCAGTGTCTGGACGCGGGGTGGGAGGTCTCTCGGGACCTCGACCTAGCCGGCCCAGCACCTCCTGCCCTGGCAGCGGCGGCGGAAGGGGACCGGTCAGGCCTGGGGCAGTCGCAGGGCGGCGAAGCCGGGCTTGATGACCGTGTCGATGAGCGCGAGCCGCTCGTCGAAAGGAGCGAACGCCGACTTCATGGCGTTCACCGTCAGCCACTCGACATCGCTCCAGCCGTAACCGAACACGTCCACGAGCCGGGCGAACTCGCCCGAGAGGGTCACGTCGCTCATCAACCGGTTGTCGGTGTTGACCGTGACGCGGAACGACAGCGACCGCAGGATGCCGATCGGGTGCTTCTCGATCGACGCGACGGCCCCCGTGTTCACGTTCGACGTCGGGCACATCTCCAGCGGCACACGCTTGTCGCGGACGTAGGCCGCGAGGCGTCCGAGCCGCGGCACGCCGTCCGCGCCGACCTCGACGTCGTCCGCGATCCGCATGCCGTGGCCGAGCCGGTCCGCGCCGCACCACTGCAGCGCCTCCCAGATCGAGGGCAGCCCGAAGGCCTCCCCCGCGTGGATCGTGTGGTGGAAGCTCTCCCGCTGGATCAGCTGGAAGGCGTCGAGGTGGCGCGTCGGCGGGTGACCGGCCTCCGCTCCCGCGATGTCGAAGCCGACGACCCCCGCGTCGCGGTGCCGCACCGCCAGCTCGGCGATCTCCAGCGACCGGGCTGCGGTGCGCATGGCGGTCAGCAGCGCCCGTACCTCGATCGGCGACCCCGTCGCCGCCGCGCGGGCGGCCCCCACCCCGAAGCCGGCGAGCACCGCCTCGGTGACCTCGTCGAGGGACAGCCCGCCCTCGACGTGCAGCTCGGGGGCGAACCGCACCTCCGCGTAGACGACGCCGTCGGCCGCAAGGTCCTCCGCGCACTCAGCGGCGACGCGCACCAGGGCCTCGTGACTCTGCATCACGCCGACCGTGTGCGCGAACGTCTCCAGGTAGAGCTCCAGGGAGCCCCGCTCGGCGCCCCGCCGGAACCACGCGCCCAGCTCGCCGACGTCCCCGGTGGGCAGCTGGTGGCCCGCCGCCTCGGCGAGCTCCACGACCGTGGCCGGGCGCAGCCCCCCGTCGAGGTGGTCGTGCAGCAGCACCTTCGGGGCCCGGCGCAGCAGGTCGAGGGTGGGGGTCACGCGGGCGACCCCGCCTCGCTTGTTCGGACGTCGCCGTCGCCCTCCCGGTGGACCATGTCGGCGTCGAACGCCGGGAGGCAGATCGCCACGTAGTCCGCGCCGCCCGGTGTCGAGTAGCGCACGCGTTCGCCGGCCCGGCAGAGCACCGCCTGACCCGCCTTCGCCACGAGCGTCCCGTCCCTGTGCTCGACGTGCACCTCGCCGACGAGGACGAGCGTCACCTCGTCGAACTCCGGTGTCGGCGGGGGCTCGCTCCACCCGGGCGGCGACTCCATCATCGCGACCGACAGGGCGCCCGACCCGACGCTGACGCGGCCGACGTACTCGTTGATCACCTTGCCCCCGCGCACGGGGACGCGGGTGGGCTGCGGGACGAGCTCAGGCACGGTCGGCTCCGATGCGTTCGAGGACGAGGGGGGACGGCGGGACGGGGTCGGGGCCGAGGGACCACGCGCCGTCCAGGGCCGCGAAGGCCCGATCGAGGCGGGCCGGGTCGTCGGTGTGCAGCTCCAGGAGCACGTCACCCGCGTGCACCTCGCGCCCAGGCTTCACCCGCAGCAGCACCCCGGCCGCGGGCGACACCGTCTCGTCGCGGCGCGACCGCCCGGCCCCCAGCCGCCACGCGGCGACGCCGACCGCGCGGGCGTCGAGCCGCTGCAGCACCCCACCCGCAGTCGCGCGCACCTCCTCGACGCGCGCCGCCCGGGGCAGCGGTGCGGACGGGTCCCCCCCCTGCGCGCGCACCATCGCGTCCCAGACGGGCAGCGCGGCGCCGGTGGCCAGGACCTCGGCCGGGTCGGGCCCCTCGACGCCGGCCAGCGCGAGCATCTCCCGGGCGAGGGCGACGGTGACCTCCACGACGTCCGCCGGACCCCCGCCGCGGAGCACGTCGACGGCCTCGGCCACCTCGAGCCCGTTGCCGCAGGCGAGCCCCAGCGGCGTCTCCATCGCCGTGAGCAGGGCCGTGGTCCGCAGGCCGTACGCCTCCCCGAGCCCGACCATCGTCGTCGCGAGCTCCCGGGCGGACTCGACCGAGGGGAGGAAGGCCCCCGCGCCGACCTTGACGTCGAGGACGAGCGCCGACGTACCCTCGGCGATCTTCTTGCTCATGATCGAGGAGGCGATCAGCGGCACCGACTCGACCGTGCCGGTGACGTCGCGCAGCGCGTAGAGATCCCGGTCGGCCGGCGCGAGGCCCGGGCCTGCCGCGCAGATCACGGCCCCGACGTCGGTGAGCACCGCCCGGACCTCCGCGAGCGACAGCGACGCCCGCCAGCCCGGGATCGCCTCCATCTTGTCGAGCGTGCCCCCGGTGTGGCCGAGTCCGCGGCCGGACAGCTGCAGCATCGCCGCGCCGCAGGCGGCGACCAGAGGGGCGAGGGGCAGCGAGACCTTGTCACCCACGCCGCCGGTGGAGTGCTTGTCGACGGTCGGCCGGCCCACTCCGGCGAGGTCGAGCCGCTCCCCCGAGCGCAGCATCGCGTCCGCCCACGCGTGCAGCTCGCGCAGGGTCATCCCGCGGAACACCACGGCCATGAGCAGCGCCGACATCTGCTCGGGCGCGACGACGCCGCGGGTGAAGGCGTCGACCACCCAGCGCAGCTCGTCGGACGTGAGCTCGCGGCCGTCCCGCTTGCCCCGGACGACGTCGACGGCGTCGAAGGGCTCGACTGTCACCCCTCCTCCCGGCGCGTCGTCAGATCGGGCGCGCCGAAGGAGTCGGGCAGCAGCTCGGCCAGCCGCCGCGGCTCGGCGCCCGCCCCCGCGTCGACGAGCAGGGACGGCCCGCCGTGCTCCATCACCAGCTGTCGGCAGCGGCCGCACGGCGCCAGGGGCTGCCCGTCACCGGCGACCACCGCGAGGGCGACGAGGCGGCCGCCGCCCCCGGCGTGCAGCGAGGAGACGAGGCCGCACTCCGCGCAGAGCGTCAGCCCGTACGAGGCGTTTTCCACGTTGCAGCCCGTGACGAGCCGGCCGGTGTCGGTCAACGCGGCGGCCCCGACGCGCAGTCGGCTGTACGGCGCGTACGCCTCGGCGGCCGCCGAGGCCCGCAGGCCCGCCCAGTCCGTGCTGTCGCGAGCGGTCGTCGCGAAGCCCTCAGGCGTGCCCTCTGTGCCCTCTCCCTCTGTGCCCTCTCCTGCTGTTCCCTCTCCTGCTGTTCCCTCTCCTACTGTCACTCCTGCTGGCCCCGTCGGTAGGGCCGCCCGACGGCGGCGGGTGGGCGCAGCCGCTGGGCGGCGACCGCGAGGACGATCAGTGTCGTCAGGTGCGGCGTGAACCCGACGACTTGGCTCGGCAGGGTGTCGGTCGAGCTCCACCACAGCGCGAGGGCGGCCGCGGCCGCGGCGGCCCCGACCGCCTGCCCCGCGCGCCGGCGTACGACGAGGACGGTGGCGGCGGCGCCGAGCAGGAGCGCGACGAACAGCAGGAGGGCGTGCACGGCCTCGGCGCTGCGCAGCTGCAGTGCGTCCGCGAAGCCGAACAGGGCGGCGCCGCCGGCGAGCCCCCCCGGCCGCCAGTTGCCGAAGATCAACGCCGCGATGCCGATGAAGCCGCGGCCCGCGGTCTGGCCCTCGCGGTAGATGTTCGAGCTGACCGTCACCAGGAAGGCGCCGCCGAGCCCGGCGAACGCGCCGGAGAGCGTGACCGCGAGGAACTTGGTCCGGTAGACGGCGACGCCGAGCGACTCGGCGGCGACCGGCGCCTCCCCGACGGCGCGCAGCCGCAGCCCGAACGGGGTGCGCCACAGCAACACGACCGACAGCGGCACGAGCGCGACGGCGACCAGCGTCAGCAGCGACACGTCCGCAGTCACGCCGCGCAGGAGCCCCGCGAGGTCGCTCACGAGGAACCACTGCCTCGCCTCGACGTCGCCGAGCAGGTCGGGGCCGCCGGACAGCACGGGGAGGCTGACCGTCGGGATCTGGCCGTTGACCGGTGGCGACTGAGTGGGGCCCCCGCCGTCCGTGCCGTCGTACGACACGACGGACAGGTAGCGGGCGACGCCCGCGCCGAGGATGTTGACCGCGACGCCGCTGACGATGTGGTCGACGCCGAAGCCGACGGTGGCGACGGCGTGCAGCAGCCCGCCGAGCGCGCCGCCGAGCACCCCCAGCGCCACCCCGGCCCAGGGCCCGTACAGGTAGCCGCCGTAGGCGCCGAACCACGTGCCGAGGATCAGCATCCCCTCGAGGCCGATGTTCACGACGCCGGCGCGCTCGGCGTAGAGCGCGCCGAGCCCGGCCAGGGCGATGGGGACGGCCAGCCGGAGCGCCGCCCCGGCCGTGCCGCTGCTCGTGACGTCGGGCGTGTCCGACAGGACGCGGGCGAGGGACAGCAGCACGAGCAGCACCGCGGCGCCGACGAGGACGGTGCCCGCGCCGCCGGGGAG
>JALYNB010000138.1 GCA_030773395.1 Actinomycetota bacterium | reverse complement strand
GCCCGCCGCCGTACCGGACTCCGGCTGGGCGACCCGGGGCGGCGGCAGCGCGCCGTCCTCGTCATGGTCCTGCTCGCCCTGCTGGTGCTGGCCGGGCGGCTGGTGCAGCTGCAGGGATTCGACCGGCCGGCGTACGTCGCGATGGCGACCGAGCAGCGCCAGCGCGCCCAGGTGCTGCCGGCGATCCGCGGATCGGTGCTCGACCGCAACGGCGAGCCGCTCGCCTACACCGTCGACGCCCGCGCGATCACCGTCGACAACCGGCTCGTGGAGGACCCGCGAGGGACGGCCGCGGCCCTCGCGCCGCTGCTCGACGTACCGGAGGGCGAACTCCTGGAGAAGCTCTCCGACCGGGAGAAGGCGTTCGTCTACCTCGCCCGCCGGGTCGACCCCGACACTGCGCGGCAGGTGCGCGAGCTGCGGCTGCCCGGCCTGTCGAGCGAGCACGAGCCGCAGCGGCTCTACCCGGGCGGCGAGCTGGCCGCGAACGTCGTCGGCTTCACCGGCGGCGACGGACGCGGGCTCGGCGGGGTGGAGAGCGCGTTCGACTCGGTGCTCGCCGGTCAGGACGGCCGGCGCGAGCTCGAGGTCGACCAGAAGGGACGGCAGATCCCCACGGCGGCGTCGAGCGAGGTCCCCGCGGTGCCCGGCGACGACGTGATGCTCACGATCGACAGCGACCTGCAGTGGACGGCTCAGCGCGCGGTCAGCGACGCGGTGGAGTCGACGGAGGCCGAAGGCGGCCAGGTCGTGGTCATGGACTCGCGCACAGGCGAGGTGCTCGCGCTCGCGGTCACGCCGACGTTCGACGCGGGGGAGTACGCCTCCGCTGACGAGGAGGACCTGGGCAACGCAGCGCTGTCGCAGGTGTACGAGCCGGGCAGCGTCAACAAGGTCATCACCGCGGCGGCGGCGCTGGAGCAGGGCGTCGTCACGCCCGAGAGCATCATCGAGGTCGGCGAGTGCCTGCAGGTGGCCGACAAGTGCTTCAGCGACAGCCACGAGTACGAGAAGACCGAGCAGTTCACGTTCAACGGCGTCATCGCCGAGTCCAGTAACATCGGGACGATCAAGGTCGCGCTCGAGATGTCGCCGCAGACGTTGTACGACTACATGCGGGCATTCGGCTACGGCCAGCGCACGGGCCTCGGCCTGCCGGGGGAGAGCGCGGGGATCCTGGCGGCCCCGGAGAAGTGGACCGGCTCGAGCCGCGGCACGATCCCGATCGGGCAGGGCGTCTCGACCACGACGATGCAGATCGCGTCCGTCTACCAGACGCTGGCGAACGGCGGGCTCCGGATGGCTCCCAGCCTCGTCAAGGGCACGGGGGACGGACGGCCGGTCGCTCGGCTGCAGGAGCCCCGGCAGGTCATCAAGCCGGAGACGGCGACCCAGCTGACGACGATGCTGGAGGCGGCGACGTCCGACAGCGGGACGGCGCCGCAAGCCCGCATCGACGGCTACCGGGTGGCGGGCAAGACCGGGACCGCCCGCCGCGTGGTGGACGGGAAGTACAACGGCTACATGTCGTCGTTCTCGGGGTTCGCCCCGGCCGACGACCCGCGGCTGGTGGTGTCGGTGGTGCTTGACAACCCGAAGACGTCGATCTTCGGTGGGGTCACGGCGGCGCCGGTGTTCCACGACGTGATGGCGTTCGCGCTGGCGCAGCAGCAGGTGCCGCCGACGGGGGCGCCGGCGCCGGAGGTGGCGCTGCGCGCGGAATGAGCAACTGCCGAGGAGTGGCGTCGACACGGCTGCCCCGGTCGTGCGGCGAGCTCACCCGCTGAGCAGGCCAGGGCTGCCACCCGGGACGCTTCCGCTGGGCACAGCCTGGACCAGGTCGAGGGCCTGCGGCCGACCGGCGGACACGTCCGCGTCGTCGGGCGCGACGAGACTCTCGGTCCGGATCCCGACGAGTGGCCTGAGGACCTGTTCGACGACGGAGGCGAGCACCTGTACGAGCAGACGGACGTCGTCCCGACTGAACCCGCCGGCCGTCGCTCCGGGCCACGAGAGCGTACGCACGGACGAGACCGGCAGCACCGGAACCTTGAGCGCCACGTACGCTCCGTGACGAAACCAGCGCCGGGCCGCCTCGGCAGCGGCAGCGAGGAGTGGACGTGTCGCGACTCGGCCTCAGGACGTCCCTGCTGTCGCTGGGGGTGCTGTCGATCGTCCTCGGTCTCGCGCCGGCCGCGGCGGCGCACCCGCTCGGCAACAGCTCCACCAACCTGCACAGCGGGCTCATCGTGGAGAGTGGGCGCCTCGTGGTCGACCACGTCGTCGACCTCGCGGAGATCCGGACGGTGCAGCTCGTCGCCGCCGCGGACCGCGACGGGGACCGCCAGCTCGACGCGGCGGAGCGGACCGCTCACGCCGCCCAGGCGTGCGAGCAGGTCGCCGAGGCGATCACGCTGAGGGTGGACGGCGACGAGGTCGAGGTACGGCCCGACGGTTCGGGGATGGAGCTCGCGCCAGGCCAGGGCGGACTGTCGGTGGCCCGGCTCGGCTGCACGCTGGTCGCCCCCCTCGCCATCGACGGGGTCACCCGTATCGAGTACCGCGACGATTCGTTCGCCGGACGGTTCGGCTGGCGCGAGGTCACCGCGGTCGGGAACGGCACGACGCTCGTCAGCAGCGACGTCCCGGCCGAGAGCCCGACCGACCGGCTCCTCGACTACCCGCCGGAGACCGAGCGGTCCGTGCCGGACGTACGTTCCGCTTCCCTGCAGGTGCGGGCCGGGGGTCGGGCCTCGGAGTCCGCGCCGGCAGCCCTCGGGGTGCCGGCGGGTGTGCTGCCCCGCGGAGTCGACGTGGTGACGCAGCGCTTCGTCGAGTTCGTCTCCCGACGGGAGATGACGCTCGGCTTCGGGGTGCTCGCGGTCCTGCTGGCCGTGGTGCTCGGCAGCGGGCACGCCCTCGCCCCCGGGCACGGCAAGACCGTGATGGCTGCGTACCTCGTCGGACAGGAGGGGACTCGACGGCAGGCCCTGCTGCTCGGCGGCGTCGTCACCCTGACCCACACCGCAGGCGTGCTCCTCCTCGGCTTCCTGCTGCTGGTCAGCACCACGCTCGCCCCCGACCGCCTGCTCCCCCTCCTCGAGGTCGCGAGCGGGGCGCTCCTCGCGGGCGTCGGCGTGTACCTCCTGCGACGGGCCGTTGGCAGACGGCGGGCGCTCGCCGCTCTCCAGAGCCACGGGCACCACCACGACCCCGGGCACCACGACGGCCACGGCCACGGGCACCACCACGACCCCGGGCACCACCACGGCCACGGCGATGACCGCGACCACCACGACCACGACCACGACCCCGGGCACCACCACCCGGACCGCGATCCCCTGACCCCGAACGCCCCCGCCCGAACCGACGTGCTCACCGTTCCCTCGGCCGCCGTCGTCGCGACCGACCCGGTCCCGGCCGCGCGGGTGGTGGCCGTCGACCACGACCACGGGTTCGGCCGGCACACCCACGTCCTGCCCGACCCGGCCCGTCCGCTGGGCGCGCGCAGCCTCGCGGCCATGGGCGTCGCGGGAGGGCTCGTGCCGAGTCCCTCCGCGCTCGTCGTCCTGCTGGGGGCGACAGCACTTGGACGGGCCTGGTTCGGCGTGCTGCTGGTCCTGGCCTACGGCGTGGGCATGGCCCTGACGCTGACCGCCGCCGGGCTCGCGCTGCTGCGGGCCCGACGCCTGCTCGACCGCGTCGCCAAGCCGGGCTCCGCGGGAGCGCAGAGGTGGGTCAGGGGCACGCGAGTCCTCGCCGCACTGCCGATCCTCACCGCCGTGGTCATCGTCGGTGTGGGCCTGCTGCTCGTCACGCGCGGCGCTCTGGCGGCAGCCGGCGTGGGTTGACTCATCGTCCGGGTCAGCTGACGGGCGAGGTCCACTCGGCAGGCGCGGGCACTCCGAGGTCCGCGGCCAGCGCGGCCGCGTCCGCGCGGTAGGCGACTGAGAACCACCGCGCCCCGGTCATGCCCCGCAGAGCCGCGGCCGCGGCCTCGCGCTCGCCGTTCGCGGCCAGCACCGACGCTGCGCGGTACCGCAGCGACGGTTCCGCGGTGCCGAGCCGCAGCGCCTGCTGGGCCAGGGGCAGCGCCTCCGCCGAGCGGCCTGCCCGGTGCAGGGCCCAGGCCAGCGCGTCCTGCGTGAAGACGTTGTCCGGCCGGGCGGCGTGGGCGCGCCGGGCGCGCTCCACCGCCCGCTCCGGATCGCCGGTGTCGGCCTCGAACAGGGCCATCTCCAGGTCCACCACCTGGCCCGCGGACTCCTGCAGCCCGGCGATGGCCCGCACCAGCTCGCGAGTGCTCGCGGCGCCCGATGCGTCGCCGGTCGAGGCCTGCAGGTCGGCCAGTAGCAGGAGGGGTGCGGGCGCGGGCTGGCGCTCCGTGACGTCCTGCAGCAGCCGGACCGCGGCGGCCGTGTCCCCACGCGCCTCGAGCACTCGGGCCCGTCCCACGCCGGCGTTGACCAGTCCGGGTGCGTCGCGCAACGCCTCGTCGTACGCGTCCCCGGCCGCGTCGAGGTCGCCCCGCTGCAGGTAGAGGTCGCCGAGGAGCGTCGACACGACGGCCCGGTCGTAAGGCCGGGGGGAACCCGCCGCCCGCGCCTGCTCCATGGCGAGCACCGCCCCGTCGAGGTCCCCGTGGAGCTGTCGCACGTACGACGTCCGGGCGAGCGCCGGGAGCGCCGGGCGCTGGTCGAGCATGGCCTGCAGGGTGGCCGCGGCCTCCTCGTAGCGGCCCTGTTCGACCTGGGCGTCAACGAGCACGCCCAGCACCGAGGGGTTGTCCGGGCGTGCCCGCAGGGCTCGCTCGCCCAGCTCCTCCGCCGCGTCGAACTCGTGCAGGGCCAGCGCCAGGAGGCCACGGCCGAGGAGGGTCTCCGGGTCGTCGCGGACGACGGCGTCCGCCCGGTCGAAGGCGCTGCGCGCCGACCCGTAGTACGACGGGTCGCCGGTCTCGGCGGCCCGGGCGATGTGGACGGCGCCGAGGGCCTGCAGTGACCGGAGATCCGCGGGGTCCCGCGCGACGGCGGCCTCCAGCGCGGCCGCCTCGGACGCGAGGTCCCCGCGGGCCGCGGCCACGGCCGGGGCCGGGGCCGGGGCGCCGACCGCACCGTCGTACGACAGGAACCGGCCGAGGCCGAGCCCGGCGAGCACAGCCAGCACCAGCACCAGGACGGCACGGCCGCGCTGCCCCCCGCGCTCCGGCCCACCGCGCGATGACTGCGACGTCTCGGACACTTAAGCCCCTCTCTCGGCTGCAACACAGTGTCACCCGACTCACCACTCCCGCTCGGTGTTGATACGGTTACGGAAAGCGGACCAATCCAGTTGCAGGTCCCGTGGCGAACAGCACACAATGCGGGACCGCGCGCCGCTCGGTCCATCCGTGCGGGCAGAACTCTGGGGAGGCGCCTCGTGGGCAGTGCCGACAGGCGCTCCGGGCAGTGGCGCTCCGGGGTGCTCGTCGTCGCCGGGCTCGTCGTCGGGGTGGCTCTCGCCCTCGGCCTGCCGCGGCTGCTGGACACGGTCCGCGACGGCTCCTCGGCCAGCGCAGCCGCGCCCATGTCCACGACGGACACTGAGGCGGCCGTCGCCAGGATCGAGGACGGGGTGGACCGCGGGCCCCGGCTGCGCAGCGCGACGCCCGCGGAGGCCGTGCGGGCCTTCCTGGTCGCAGAGGCTGCGGGCGATCGCGCCGCCGCGTACGCCCATCTCAGCGACGAAGCGCGGGCGGCGTACGGGTCGCCGACGGGCTGGGCAGCAGACCACGTGGACGTCCTACCGACGGTCCTGGACTTCACCCTCGAGCCGGCCACCGGCGAGGGAAGCACCGGGCGCGCCGAGGTGGTGGCCGACGTCCGCTTCGAGCCCGGGCTCGACAACGTGGTCGGCCTCACGCCCGGGCGCGCCCGCGTCGAGTGGGTCGCCGTCGAGGAGGCGGGCGGCTGGGCGGTGGACGTCGACGCGGCCACGCTCGAGCCCGTCCACCCGGACCCCGCGGGCGCCGTGGACGTCACGCGCGAGTGGGTGGCACAGCGGCAGGCGTGCCCCGTGGGAGGCGCCCGGCCGCCGGCGGAGTTCGAGGGCGGCCTGTCCGGGGAGCGCGCTCGCGCCGAGGCCCTCTGCGGCGCGGCCGGCGCGGTGCAACTCGGCGCGCCCACCCCGCTTCCGGACCTCGACGCCCGGCCGTTCCTCGCCGTGTACGGTGCCGACGTCACCAGCTGGGCGTACACGGTCCCGGTGACCGCGCCCGTCCCTCTCCGCGCCGTCCTCGCGCCGCTCGGCGACGAGTGGCAGGTCGTGGGCGTCCTCGGGCCGCGGGCGGGCTGACCGACGTGGCGCCGCAGGACTCCAGACCGAAGATGCACGCAGCCCCCGGACGCGACCCGCCGGCCGGAGGAAGGTCCTCAACCGCACCAGAGCGTGAACCCCTCGGCCCAGGAGGCCACATGAGCAACACCAGAAGGCGGTCGCTGCGGCGACCGGCGGTCGTCACGGCAGGCGTGCTCGGTGTGTCAGGAGCACTCGTGCTCGGCACGATCGGCACGACGGGCGCCTCGAGCCACCGCGAGGCACCGATGATCATGGATGACCCGGTCGCGGACAACACGGACGTCTACGCGTTCCGCAGCCCGGACCGCCCCGACATGCTCACGCTCATCGCCAACTGGCTGCCCTTCG
>JALYNB010000137.1 GCA_030773395.1 Actinomycetota bacterium | reverse complement strand
GCGGGCTGGGGAACCTGGTTCCTCAACCTCGACCGGACGATGTTCATCTTCTACATGGCGCCGGCCGTGCCGTTCTTCGTGCTGGCGGTGACGCTGGTGCTGCAGGACGTCCTCGGCCGGGCGCCGGCGAACCGGCTGCGCCGGCAGGTCGGACAGGCTGCGGTGTGTCTCTACCTCGCCCTGGTCGCCGCCACGTTCGTGTTCTTCTACCCGGTGCTGACCGGGCAGCCGCTGGCCCGGGACGAGTGGCTGACGCGGATGTGGTTCCCGTCCTGGTTCTGAACGGAGGACGACCGTGACGACCGCAGCCGTGCCCGAGTCCCGGTCCAACCTGGCCACGCCCTGCCTGGTCCTGGAGCTCGACGTGGTGGCGCAGCGGTACGCCGAACTGCGGACGGCGCTACCGGAGGTGGCTGTCCACTACGCGGTGAAGGCCAATCCCGAGCCCGACGTGGTCGCGGTGCTGGCGCGCCTGGGGTCGAGCTTCGACGTGGCCAGCCCGGCGGAGGTGGACCTGTGCCTGCGCTCTGGCGCGTCGGCCGATCGGCTCTCCTACGGCAACACGATCAAGAAGGCGGGGGACATCGCCTACGCCTACTCGCGCGGCGTGCGCCGATTCGCCTTCGACAGCGAGGAGGAGCTGCGCAAGCTCGCCCGCGAGGCCCCCGGTTCCGCGGTCTTCTGCCGGCTGCTCGCGCCGTCCACCGGCGCGGACTGGCCGCTGCGCCGCAAGTTCGGCTGCGCGCCGGACATGGCGGCGGACCTGCTGCTGCTGGCTGCCGAGCTCGGGCTCGAACCGTGCGGGCTGAGCTTCCACGTGGGGTCCCAGCAGCGGGATCCCGGGCAGTGGGCACCGGCGGTCGCCGGTGCGGCGTCGGTGTCCGCCGAGGTGCTGCGGCGCAGCGGCGGCGCGATGCCGCCCCGGCTGCTGAACCTCGGTGGCGGTCTCCCGGCCCACTACCTCGACGACGTCCCGGACACGGCGGACTACGCCGCGGCGATCCGGGCCGCGGTGGAGCGGCACTTCCCGGCGGGCGGTCCGCTGCCGCGTCCGCACCTGATGATCGAGCCCGGCCGGTACCTCGTGGCCGACGCCGGCGTGCTGCACACCGAGGTGGTGCTGGTGGCCCGCAAGTCGTACGCGGACGCCGAGCGGTGGGTGTACCTGGACGCCGGCGTCTTCGGCGGGCTCGCCGAGACCCTGGGCGAGGCGATCAAGTACCGGGTGGCGAGCGACCGCGACGACGCGCCGTCCGGCCCGGTGGTGCTCGCCGGCCCGACCTGCGACAGCCTCGACGTGCTCTACGAGCAGCACCGCTACCGGCTGCCGCTGGACCTGGCCGCCGGTGACCGGCTGGAGTTCCGGTCCGCCGGGGCCTACACCAGCGCGTACTGCACCGACGGGTTCAACGGCTTCTTCCCCATGCCGGTGCACTGCCTGCCGCTGACGTCGCCGGTCCCTGCGCCGCTGCGGTCAGTCGCCCACCCGGAAGCTGGCGAACTGCCACACGTCCTCGGGGGACGGCGGCGGGGCACCGTGCCCGGCGAAGACGTCGACCCGGGAACGTAGCGGCGTCCAGTCGACCTGCCGGGACACGAAGGGCCCCAGGTAGGGCATCGCGGTGGCGAGCACCTCGTCGTGCGGCAGCTCGTCGGGCAGCCGCACGCCGCGCCGGGGGTTGTCGAGCATCCACCGGATCGCGCCCAGCAGGCCGGCCGCGACCTGCACCGTGGTCGCGTTCTGGCCCGGCGCCAGGCGGCGGGCCTCCTCGATGTCCAGCAGCGACCCGGTCCACCAGCTGGTCAGCGGATGCCCCATGAGCAGGACGCCGAGTTCGTCGCGTCCCTCGACGATGTCGTCGCCCATGATCCGCTGCGCGGGTTGGAGCTCGTAGCCGCGCATGTGCAGCTCGTGCAGGCTGGCGATCGCGGCGTCGGCCGGGCAGTACGCGTAGTGCACGGTCGGCCGGTAGACCGCCTCGCCGCCCTCCCACACCGTGAGCGAGTCCGAGATGGAGAAGGCCTCGCCGTGGCGGATGAGCATGCCGGTGATGTCACCGGCGGGGACCCACGAGCGGACCCACGTGCGACAGCCGGCGCGGGCCAGGCAGATCTGGTTGCGCGGGCCGGTGTCGTGCACGTGGGCGTCGGGCGGCAGGGTGCGCTCGTGCGTGCCCCACCCCAGCTCGGCCGGCGCGACGCCCTCCTCGTAGAACCCCTCCACCGACCAGGTGTTGACGAACTCGTCGACGCGCTTGGGCGCGCTGCTGATCTGGGTGTCCCGCTCGGAGATGTGGATGACCTGCACGTCCAGCGCCCGGGCCAGTTCCGGCCAGGCCCGATCGGCGGCGGCCCGGGCGACGCGCTCCCGCCGGGCCGGGTCGCCCGACGGCTCGGCCAGCCAGGCGCCGGCGACGTCCAGCAGGGCCGCCTTGGTGAAGTGCGAGACGAGCCCGGGATTGGCCCCGTGGTCAAGGACCGCGGTCGGGCCCGCGTTGTCGCCCCAGCGCGCCAGCATCGAGCGGAGCTCGAGGTGCCGGCGGTAGAGCGTGCGCTCGGTCGGTGACCCGGTCCAGCCCCCGGCGTAGGGGTCCCAGACCTCCAGCGAGGCGTTCACGTACAGCACGCCGGAGTCACGGCACCACGAGAGCAGATCCAGCGTGCCGATGTTCCAGGCCAGGTCGATCAGCAGGTCCCCGTCGCCGAGGCGTTCGGCGAGCACGCCGGCGTAGTTGTCGGGCCTGAGGTGGATCGGCTCGAAGCGGGCGCCGCGGGCCTGGATCAGCTGGGCCGCCTCGGCGACGCCGGGATCGTCCGCCGCGTCGAGCACCGTGTACGCGGACGGCGGCAGCTCGAGCTCGTCGAACAGCATCGGCAGCGCGCACCGCCCGACGCTGCCCAGCCCCAGCACGACGACCCGCGTCACGTCCCGCCCCCGATCGTCCCGAGTCTCGGGACCCGCAGACGATCATGACAGTCCAGCCGGCAGGTCGTACGAGGGGCGAGGGCCGTCAGCAGGACGGCGTGAGAGTGGCCGTGACCGCCGGCGAGGTCCACGTGCCGTGGTAGGCCCAGAGGCGGTAGCTGTACGTCGTCCCGTTCACCAGCGGGCCGTCGGTGGTGGACGTCGCGGAGATCGGGGTAGTCGTGTGAGTGGCCTGCACTGTGCCGCCGACGCTCCGCTCCAGCCGGTACCCCGTGGCCCAGCTGCTCGGGCTCGCCGTCCAGGTCGCGCTCGCCGACGGCGCCCCCGGGGCGGGGCGCAGGGCGACGGTGTGGGTGAGCCATTCCGCCATGAAGTTCGTCGGGGACGTCCAGGAGCGGGCGGGGGCCGCTCCGGGCGCCGCCAGGACCTCGTCGGCGGCGGCTGCACCCGCGCTGGCCGTACCGGGACCCGAGACCAAGCCCCACCGTGAGGTCGGGCCCAGGGGTGGGTTCGGGACCTCCTGCCGCTTGGTGACGGTGTGCACCAGCATGGCGTCGGCCACGGTGGTGGTCACGGACGGGGCGGTGGCGGTGGCGCTGAGCCCGGTGGCCGACCCGGACGTGAGCACCGGGGAGCTGGAGTGCACCCCGCTGTACGCCGCGATGCCCCCGACCATCTGCATGGTGGACGAACTGGTGAGGGTGAAGACGGCGCTGGCGGGCTCGCTGCTCGTGGCCAGTCTCCAGTACAGCGCGGCGGTGACGGCCGATCCCGACGTCCCTGTGCCGGGGTCGCGGCGGATGAGGTTCCAGCCGCTCGGCGGGGTCAGGGTCGACGAGAAGGTGCCGCGATTGGAGACCTGTGCGATGAGCACGTCGTTCGCAGCCGTTCCCGGCGGCGTCAGCAGCGTCAGTACGTTGGCGAGCGCGTCGTGGTCGTCATCATCCGCCGACGTCACCGCCCGCAACTCGATGCCCGGTCCCGCGGCGCAGGTCTGGACGACGTCGAGCGCGGACGGAGCCGCGACTTCGGCCGTGGACATCGAATTGCCGTCGTCGGCCGTCGACCCGGTGAACGACGCGGCGGTGAGCGGGAACATGGCCGGCATCGCCAGAACGGCCAGCCCGAAGCAGAGTCGGACCAGCAGGGCGCGTCGGCCCCTGCCGGTACGCCGGTTCGGCTGGGCCACAGGTGCCTCTCCGTCATCGGT
>JALYNB010000136.1 GCA_030773395.1 Actinomycetota bacterium | reverse complement strand
AGCTCGGCGTGCCGCTCACGCACGCGTGCCTCGTCGCGGACCTCGGCCTCCAGCGCGCGCTCGGCGGTGCGCAGGTCGTCGGCCAGCAGTCGCAGCCGCGCGTCGCGCACCTCGGCCTGCACGGTGGCGGCCTTGCGGGCCGCCTCGGCCTGCCGCCCGAGGGGGCCCAGCTGCCGGCGCAGCTCCGCCGTCAAGTCGGCGAGCCGCGCGAGCCCCGTCTGCATGCCCTCGAGCTTGCGGAGCGCCTTCTCCTTGCGCTTGCGGTGCTTGAGGACGCCGGCCGCCTCCTCGACGAAGCCGCGCCGGTCCTCGGGGCGGGCGTGCAGGACGGCGTCGAGCTGCCCCTGCCCCACGACGACGTGCAGCTCGCGGCCGATGCCCGAGTCGCTCATCAGCTCCTGCACGTCGGTCAGCCGGCAGCGGCTGCCGTTGATGGCGTACTCGCTCTCGCCCGACCGGAACATGGTGCGCCGCACGCTGACCTCGGCGAAGTCGACCGGGAGCGCGCCGTCGCTGTTGTCGATCGTCAGGACGACCTCGGCGCGGCCCAGAGCCGGCCGGGTCGGCGTGCCGGCGAAGACGACGTCCTCCATCTTGCCGCCGCGCAGCGCCTTCGCACCCTGCTCCCCCAACACCCACGCGATGGCGTCGACGACATTCGACTTCCCCGAGCCGTTCGGCCCGACGACGCAGGTGATGCCCGGTTCGAAGCGCAGGGTCGTGGCCGACGCGAAGGACTTGAACCCCCGCAGGGTCAGGCTCGACAGGTGCATGCGGCGCTCTCCTGGAGGCCCTCCCGGCCCGCCGGTCAAGCGGCCCGCGACGGCGGTGGTGGGTCGGCGGAGACGAGCCGCGACGCTACAGCCGGTCACGGGCTGGACTCGACGGGCTCGCCGGCGACGGCGCCCCCGCGGTCGGGCGGCTGGGGCCCGGCGGGCCCCAGCACCCGCACCCCAGCACGACTGAGGGGACGCCAGCGCGGGCGTCCCCTCGTTCTGCGCGCCCTGTGGGCGCCGGTGCTCAGCTGTAGGCGGGCTGGCTCAGCGTCGCGACGTCGTGCTCGAGAGCGGAGCTGTCGGCGACGGCGTCGACGAGGGCCTCGTTCACCTCGCGCAGCCGGGCGACCTCGGCCTCCAGCGCGGCGACGCGGCCGCGGAGGCTGCGCAGCTCGGCGACGAGCCGCACGTCGGGGCCGAGGCCCACGTGTCCGAAGATGGCCTTGGCCATGACGAAGGACCTCCAGAAGGGACAGGGGAGAGCGCGACGGGTGGTTGTGCGGGGCGCCTCGGGCAGCCAATCCGCTCCAGACCCGTCGGAGGCAAGCCTCGTGGCGCGACCACCTCATGGTGACGCGATGTGGCCTCGTGGTCAAGGTCGCTGTCACGCTGAGGTCACGACGGCGCGTCGGTCGCGTCTCGTGTCGCCCTGCTGCGCCCGAGGGTGGCGGAGCCTACTTCGTCACCTCTCCACGAAGCCCGTCAGGCCCCCGCGAGCCGCGGTGACCCGCTCACCCACGCCCGTCACGCGCCCCGGCCGGCGCGCCACCGCGCTGTCCCGGAGGGCGGCGAGCAGCTCCTCGACGGCGGCGCGGGGCCCCTCGGCGACGACCTCGACCCGCCCGTCCGCGAGGTTGCTGGCCCGGCCGCTGAGGCCGAGCGCCAGAGCCCGCGAGCGCACCCACCACCGGAACCCGACGCCTTGGACCTCCCCGCGGACGTGCGCGGTCAGCCGCACGGGCGGGTCGACGGCCGCCCCGACCGGTGCGGTCCCCGACGTGTCGACCCCCTCGGGGCCGGGGGTGTCGGTCACGCTGGCAGGGTAGCGACGCACGACCACCCGGAGCCCCAGGAGGACGCCCGTGACCCGCCGCACCGCTCCCGCCCACCGCACCCGTCGCTCCTGGCGCGGAGCCGCTGCGGCCGCGGTCCTGCTGCCCGCCCTGCTGGCCGGCTGCGGCGCCGAGGACGGCCCCGGTTCCGCCCCCGACCTGGAGGGCGACCGCGCGCCCGACCCGGCTCGCGTGCAGACCCCCGCGCCTCTCATCGACGACACCCCCGACCCGACCATCGAATTGCCGGGCCCGAGCAGCAGCCCAGAGGAGGTCGCCGGGCCGGCCGAGGCGACAGGGGAGGCCGAGCAGGAGGACTCGGCGGGCTGAGTGCGCCGCGCGACGAGGCCGGCGACCCGTGACCTGGCGCCCCTCGTGACCGACCTGCTTCCCCGAGACTGACCTGGTCCTCCCGTGACCGACCGGGTTCTCCCGTGACCGACCTGGCCCGGTCGGCCTGCCGCCGCCTGTGCCGCTGGCGCCCCACCGGCGACACGCGCGGCGGCCTGCCGCTGTTCCGCTGCGCGGGCTGCCGCTCGGAGTGGGTGCGCACGGAGGGGTGGGCGCCGGTGGACGCCGACGGCAGCCGCGACGCGGCGCTCGAGGCCGAGGTGGCGGCCCGCAGGGCCGCTCCGCCTCCCGACCCGCCTACCAGCGACCCCGGCGCGGACGGGGCTGGCAGCACGGGCAGGTGTGGCTCGACCGGTTCATGAAGGCGTCCCGCCGCACGGGGGCGCCGCACCGGGGGCACGGGAGCCCCTCCCGCCCGTAGACGGCGAGCGACCGCTCGAAGAGCCCGCTGACCCCCTCTGTGGAGACGTAAAGGGCGTCGAAGGACGTCCCCCCCGCCTCGAGGGACTCGCGGAGCACGTCCCGCACAGCGGCTAGCAGCCTGCGCACCTCGGGTCCGGTGAGGGTCTCGGTGGGTCTCGCGTAGTGCAGGCGCGCCCGCCACAGGGCCTCGTCGGCGTAGATGTTGCCGATGCCGGAGACGAGCGCCTGGTCGAGCAGCGCCCGCTTGACGCCGGTACGGCGACGGCGCAGCCCGGCGAACAGGGCCTCCTCGTCGAACGCGGGGTCGACCGGGTCGCGGGCGATGTGCGCGAGCGTGGTGGGCAGGTGGTCCTGGCCCCCGGGGTTGCCGCCACCGCCGCCGGGCTCGTGCCCGCCATCCGCGACCGCGACCTGCGGGACGACGGCGAGGCCGCCGAACGTGCGCTGGTCCACGAAGCGGAGCTCGCGGCCGCCGTCGGTGAAGACGAACCGGGCGCGCAGGTGCAGCTCGTGGGGCTTGTCGGGCGGCACGACGAGCAGCTGACCGCTCATGCCGAGGTGCGCGGTGAGGGCGGCGCCCTCGCTGAGCGGCAGCCAGAGGAACTTGCCGCGCCGCCGCGCGGCCTCCAGCCGCTGCCCCGTGAGCACGGCGGCGAAGTCGTCCGCGCCGGTCGCGTGTCGCCGTACGGCGCGGGGGTGGTGCACGGTGACGGCCGCGACGGTGCGGCCGACCACACCGCGCTCGAGGCCCCGCCGGACGACCTCGACCTCGGGGAGCTCAGGCACCGGCTCGCGCGGGCTCCCCCTCGCCGGCGGGCTGCCCGTCGAGGGCGCCCGCGGCCGCCGACAGGGCCTCCCAGGCGACCGCCGCCGCGTTCAGCTCGGCGAGCTTCTTCGTGCGCCCGGCACCCTCGCCACGGACGTCCCCGTCCACGAGCACGCGCGCGGTGAACGACTTGGCGTGCGCGGGACCGGTCTCGCTGATCACATACTCCGGGGCACCCCGGCCCTGCGCGGCGGTGAGCTCCTGCAGGCTCGTCTTCCAGTCCAGCCCGGCGGACAGCCGGGAGGTGTCGGCCATCACCGGGTCGAACAGCCGCTGCACCATCGCAGCCGCCGGCGTCAGGCCGTGCTGGACGTACACGGCGCCGATCAACGCCTCCAGCGTGTCGGCGAGGATCGAGTCCTTGTCACGCCCGCCGGTGCCGACCTCGCCGCGACCGAGCCGGACGTGGGCGCCCACGCCGAGCTCACGCGCGACCGAGGCCAGCGCGCGCGTGTTCACCGTGCCCGCGCGGAGCTTCGCGAGCCGCCCCTCGGCCAGGTCAGGGTTGCGCCGGTACAGGGCCTCGGTGACGACGAGACCGAGCACGGCGTCGCCGAGGAACTCCAGCCGCTCGTTCGTGGGCACACCGCCGGCCTCGTGGGCGTACGAGCGATGCGTGAGCGCGCGCTCGAGGAGGTCGGCGTCGAGGGCGACCCCGAGGGCCTCGTCGAGGGGGTCCGGCTCGGGCTGGGCGGCGGCCGTCACCGGCCACCTCGTCGGCACGCCGACGAGGCGGACCACCACTCGGGGTGGCCCGCCTGCGGGACGGTCGTGCGGGTGGCCCGGCTCAGGAGGCCAGGACCTCGCGGCTGCCGTAGCGGCCGCACTCGGGGCAGGCGGTGTGCGGGAGCTTGGTGTGCCCGCGCTCGCACTTGACCAGGGTGGGCGCGCTCGCCTTCCACTGGGACCGGCGGGCGCGCGTGTTGGCGCGCGACATCTTGCGCTTAGGGACGGCCACGGGGGCTCTCCTCGCTGTCGGGGTCGGTCTCGCTGGCGGACTGCAGCGCGGCGAGCGCCGCCCAGCGAGGATCGGCCGTGGAGTGGCCGTGGTCTTCGGGGAGGTCGTCGAGCCGCTCGCCGCAGTCCGCGCACAGGCCGCCGCAGTCGGCGTCGCAGAGCGGGGTCAGCGGCAGGGCCAGGACGACCGCGTCGCGCAGCGCGGGCTCCAGGTCGAGGAGGTCGCCGGAGAGGCGGCCCGTCTCCTCGTCCTCCGGCACCTCGCTGTCGCCGTACGCGTAGAGCTGTTGCAGGTCGACCACCAGCGAGTCGGACACCGGGTCGAGGCAGCGGCCGCACTCGCCGGTCAGCTGCATCGCGGCGGTGCCGCTCACCAGCACGCCCTCGACGACGGCCTCGAGCCGCAGGTCGAGCACGACGTCGCTGCGCTCGGGCACGTGCAGCAGCTCCAGGCCGAGCCGCTCGGGGGCGGAGACCGTGCGCTGCAGCCGGCGCATCGAGCCCGCACGGCGCGGTAGCTCCCTCGTGTCGAGCACGAGCGGCGTCCGCGGGTCGAGGCGCGGGCCGTTGGCGGCCTGCGCTCGGTTGGTGGACGTGGACATGGGCGTGCTCAGCAGCTCCTGGTCGAGGGGTGGGCCGACGGCCCGACGTGTCAGTGTAGACGCCCGCGGGCGCCCGACTGTTCCGGGACTCGACCGGCGCCGAGGACAGCGCCTCCAACGGCCTCGCGTCACGCTTGGGGTGAGGTCGCGGGGCGCCGGTCCTCGTCTCACGGCCCGGGCGACGTCGCCCTGGTCCGGGCGTCCGCGCGCACGGGCGCCCCTGTCGGCGCTGTGGTCCATCCCTGGCCCCCTCTGCCGGGCTCCTGGAACGCGAGCCGCCACCCTGCGAGCCCACGTCCGTGACCACCGGGCAGCGCAATCCCTCTGGGGGTCGGCCAGAGCCCGCGGACCGGCGCCGCTCAGCGGCCGAGCCGCTCCGCCAGCCGCTGCGCGACCTCGGGGGGCACCAGACCGGTGACGTCGCCGCCGAACGTCGCCACCTCCTTGGTCAGGCTCGACGAGAGGAAGCTGTAGAGCGGGTTCGTGGTCATGAATACGGTCTCCACGCCGGCCAGCCCGTGGTTCATCTGCGCCATCTGCAGCTCGTAGTCGAAGTCGCTGACCGCGCGCAGCCCCTTCACGATCACCGGGACGTCGTGCTCCCGGCACCAGTCCACCAGCAGCCCGTAGAACGAGTCGATCACGACGTTGCCGAACGGCGCCACGGCCTCGGTGAGCATCTCCTGGCGCTCCTCGACCGTGAACATGCTCTTCTTGCTCTTGTTGATGAGCACGGCGACGACGACCTCGTCGTACATGCCGCTGGCCCGGCCGATGATGTCGAGGTGACCGTTGGTCACCGGGTCGAAGGAGCCGGGGCAGACCGCGCGGCGCAGGGGCACGTCTCGCTCTCCAGGGGCAGTCGTCCGTCGGCTCCCGTCGCCCGGCGCGCCGGGGCGGCCGGCCGACGATCAAGATCGCCGGTCGGCGCGACCGTACCAGAGCGTCGCCTCGCCGTAGCGCCGCTCGCGTTCCGCCACGAGACCGGCGGGCCACGCCGGTCCGAGGCCCCGGCTGGACCGCTCGACGGCGACGACGGCGCCGTCGGCGAGCCACCCGTGGCCGATGAGGTCGGCGAGCACCCGCTCCACCCGCTCGGCCGTCGTCGCGTACGGCGGGTCGGCGAGCACGACGTCGTAGGGGCCCCCGTACGCCGATCCGGGCGGCGCGCCGACCACGCGCTCGACTGGCTCGGCGGCGACCTGTGCGCCCGGCAGCCCGAGGTCGCGGACGTTGGCGCGCAGGGCGCGCAGCGCCTTCGCGTCGTTCTCGACGAGCAGGGCCCGCTCGGCCCCGCGGGAGAGGGCCTCGAGGCCGAGCGCCCCGCTGCCGGCGTACAGGTCGAGGACACGCGCGCCGTCGAGTGGCCCCAGGAGCGACACCAGGCTGGAGAACAGCGCCTCGCGGGTGCGGTCAGTGGTGGGCCGGGTGCGCTGCCCGGGCGGTACGGCGATCCGCCGTCCCCCGGCCACGCCCGCGATGATCCTGGTCACGCTGCTCCTCCGACGCTCGCGCTGGCGTACCGCACCGGTGTGCCCCTGTCCGGCTGAGGGTCCTCCGCGCGCGGGTGGAAGTGGCTGTCAGGCCTTCTCGAGGTAGGCCGCCGACTCCTCGTCCAGCCACCGCCGCAGCGCCGCCGCCAGCGCCGGCGAGCCGGACAGGTCGGGGTCGACCGCGACGAGCGCCGTCGCCTCCCGGCGGGCGTCGGTGATGAGCTCCTCGTGGCGCAGCAGCTCCAGCAGCTTCAGCGTCCGGCGCCGTCCCGACTGCGTCGCGCCGAGGACGTCGCCCTCCCGCCGCTGCGCGAGGTCGAGCCGGGCGAGCTCGGCCCCGTCGGTGGTCGCGGCGACCGCGGCGAGCCGCTCGTACGCCGGACTGCCCGGCTCCGCCTCGCTCACCAGCAGGCAGACCGCGGCCGCGCTCCCCCGGCCGACCCGGCCGCGCAGCTGGTGCAGCTGGCTCACCCCGAACCGGTCAGCGTCGAGCACCACCATCACCGTGGCGTTGGGCACGTCGACGCCGACCTCGATCACGGTGGTGGAAAGCAGGACGTCGACATCGCCCGCGACGACGCGGCGCATGACGGCGTCCTTCTCCTCCGCGGGCATCCGCCCGTGCAGCGCCTCCACGCGCAGCCCGGCGAGCAGGTCGTCGCGCAGGAGCGAGAGCGTGTCGAGCACGGCCACCGGGGACCGCCGCCCCTCCTCGGCGTCCCCGCCGTCCAGCGCGCCGGCCGGCTCGTCGCCCTTCGCGCCGTCACCGATCCGGGGGCAGACGACGAACGCCTGGTGCCCCTTCCCGACCTCCTCCCGCACCCGCTGCCACGTGCGCTCCAGGAAGCGCGCGTTGCCCGCCGGTACGACGTGGGTCGCGATCGGCGACCGGCCGGCGGGCAGCTCGGTGAGGCTCGACACCTCGAGATCGCCGTACACGGTCATCGCGACCGTCCGCGGGATCGGGGTGGCGGTCATGACGAGCACGTGCGGCGGCGCCTCGCCCTTGCCGCGCAGCGCGTCGCGCTGCTCGACGCCGAAGCGGTGCTGCTCGTCGACGACGACGAGCCCGAGGTCGGCGAACTCCACGGGGTCCGACAGGAGCGCGTGCGTGCCGACGACGATCCCGGCCTCGCCGGTGCGGGCGGCCTCGAGCGCCTCGCGGCGCGCCGCGGCGCCCTGCGAGCCGGTCAGCAGCACGACCCGCGTGGCCTGCTCGGCCGCCCCGAGCTCCCCAGCGCGGGCGAGGTCGCCGAGCAGGGCGCTGAGCCCCCGGGCGTGTTGCGTGGCGAGCACCTCGGTGGGCGCGAGCAGCGCCGCCTGCCCCTGCCGTGCGACGGACTGGCCCTCCCGTGCGCCGCCGGCGGGGCTGTCCACGACCTGCAGCATCGCCCGCAGCGCACAGACGGTCTTGCCCGAGCCGACCTCGCCCTGCAGCAGCCGGTACATCGGCGAGCCGCGTCCCAGCTCGTCGGCGAGCACCTGTCCGACCTCCAGCTGACCCCCGGTCAGGGCGAAGGGCAGCATCGCGTCGAACGCCTCGAGCAGGCCACCGGGCCGACCGGCACGCGGGGGGCTGTCGAGCGCGCGCGTCGCCGCCCGGCGCTGCGCGAGGGTGACCTGCAGGACGAACGCCTCGTCCCAGGTCAGCCGCTTGCGCGCGCGCGCCACGTCGGCGCGGCTCTCCGGCGCATGGATGCCGCGCAGCGCCTGCTCGAGCCCGACG
>JALYNB010000135.1 GCA_030773395.1 Actinomycetota bacterium | reverse complement strand
AGATCCACCACAAGTACTACATCGTGAAGGGCACCGTGGCCGGCGTCCCGGGCACGTCCTACGTCGCGACCGGCACGCACAACTGGACGGGCTCGGCCCTGCGGGCCAACGACGAGATCCTGGTCCGAGTGTCGGACACCGGCGTGATCGGCGCCTACGACCAGAACTTCGCCTTGATCTGGGGCCGCACACCCTGACGGGGAACCGGGGTGGGTGCCGCCCACCCCCGTCACCGCCACGGTCAGTCCCCGTCGATGCGGGCGCCGTCGTCCAGCCGCTCGAGCACGCTGCCGGATGCCCGGTCGATGTCCGTGTCCCGCAGCCTGAGGCGCGCGTCGTCATCGAGATCGAACACGACGGTCCTCGGGCTGTCGTCGCGGAACGTGCAGTCCGTCATGTCCACCCGGGCACCCTTGCCCAGCCACACCTGGGCCTGCGAGCCCTCCCCGCCCCGCTTGTGCGGGTCGCGGCCCACGCACTCCTGCACCCGGACGTCGACCCCCCAGAAGCGGAAGTTGCGCTTGTTGTCCTCGGCCCGGGCCCGGACCAGCGTGGTCTCGCTCGACTTCAGGTCGTAGCCGGCGTCGGTGCTACCGGTGGCCAGCGTGTCCTCGAAGCGGATGTCGCGCACGCCCCGCTCCGTGGCGAACCCGTCGCCGTTCCAGTAGTCGTGGAGCGTGTCGTGGCTGCGCCGCATCCTGACGCGCCGCAGCGTCACGTCGCGAACGGCCTCCTCCAGGTGCACGCCCATCGCCAAGTCGTCCCGGTCCTGGCGCTGGGCGTCGGCCGTCACGTCCTCCACGAGCACGTGGCGCGAGTCGAACCGCAACTTCAGTACCGACTTGGAAAAGCCCGCGACCTCGACCCGCCGCACGGTCAGGTCCCTGACGTCGGCGTCGTCCTCCCTGGGTGACCGGTAGTTGTTCACGAAGTGCCGTACGTTGACCGCGGACACGTCCTCGACGGTCACCCGGTCGACCGAGCCCGCGGCGGCGAAGGCGGTCCCCTGGTCGCGGAACACGAGATCGCGGAACACCAGGTCGTCCGCCCCGCCGTATAGCTTGAACACCTCGCTGCCGCGGCGCCCCCCCGGCTTGTACGGCGAGGTGCGGGTGCCGCGGATCACGGCACGTGTCCGGTCGCCGTCGGCGTCGACCCCGCGGACGACGACCGGGTGCCCTTCGCTCCCCCCGGCCCGCAGGTCGATGCTGGCGTCGACGCGGTAGGCGCCCAAGTCGCCCCGCACGAGCACCTGCCCGCCTCGGGGTCGGGCCGCGACGAAGCGCGGCACGTCCCGGATGTCGCCGGCGTCGCGCCAGCTGCTGCCGTCGCGGGAGCCCGCCCCGCCGGGGACGACATGCAACGGCCCCGAGGCGGCGACGCCGCCCGCCGCCTCAGCGGGGCGGGCCGAGCCGAGAGCACCGACCGGGGTCAAGCCGGGCGCGAGGGTCAGCACGGCCGACGTGGCCAGCACGCAAGTGACGCCCCACCGGCCGGGGCAGGGACGGCCGGGGCCGCCTCGGTCAGCGCGGGGCCGGTCAGCCGAGGGCCGGTCAGCGGAGGGCCGGTCAGCGGAGGAGGAGCCCCGACGGGGCGGAGGGCACGAGGGCATGACCACCTGTCCTGGTAAGGAGGAGGGCAGGGCACCACGCAGGTGCCGCTGCGCTGACGGCGGGCAGGACGAGACGGGCCGCCCACCGTGGGACGAACCATCCGCAATACGGCATTACGGAATCGGCACATGATGCACGCCACAGGGAAGGACGCACCTCCCGGGGTGCGTCGGGCGCGGTCGCGGTCCCCCATCCGAGTGGTCTGGACCCGGACTGGGAGCAACCAGACGACCGTGGTGTCCCGCGCCCGGACCCGCTCATAACCTCGGACTGTGAGCACAGCGACGGGACCAGCAGACAGCGCCGCGGGGCAGGACGTCCGGGGAGGCCAGCGCGACAGCCGGGTGCTCGTGTTCAGCCAGCGCGGGCTGGAGAAGCCGGTGTTCCACGCGGCCCAGTACGAGCTGGAGGACCTCGTCGCCGGGCTGGACGACGTCGACCTGCTCGCGCCCCCCCGCGTCCCGCACCCCACCGTGAGCCGGGAGGGACGGCGGCTGGTCAACGGGACGCTGAAGCGGCTGGGCGCGCCGCGGCGCACCGCCCCCTGGCCCCGCCCCAGCATGCGCCGCACGCGCGTCGCGGCCGACCACGACCTCTTCTTCGCCGTGTTCCACAGCGGCTACCAGATCGCCCACCTGCACCGGCTACCGCACTGGCGCGACCGCTGCCGCACCTCAGCCTGCCTGCTGGTGGAGATGTGGGCGCGCAACGTGCCCCGCAACGCCGACTACCTGCGGCTGCTCGCGGACTTCGACGTGGTCTACGTCCAGAACCCGGCGGTCATCCCGCTCCTGCACGAGCTGGGACTACGCGACGTCCGATTCCTGCCGCTCGGGATCGACGCGCTCGCCTTCAGCCCTCTGCCGCACGTGCCGCCGCGCTTCATCGACTTCCTCAACTACGGCCGCAGCTCGCCGGCGACCCACCGCGCCGCGCTCGACCTCGTCGACCGCGAGGGGGTCACGTACCTCTACGACTCGCGGGAGGGTGACCAGATGACGGACCACCGCGAGCACCGCGCACTGACGGCCAACCTGCTCAAGCGCACGCGGTTCTTCTTCACCTACAGCATCAACGACAGCTCCCGCCGCAGCCGCACCGGCGGGGACGAGGCGCTCTCCGGCCGGTACTTCGAGGGTGCCGCGGCGGGCGCGGTGATGCTCGGGAGCCTCACGGACTCGCCGGAGGCGCGCGCCGCCTTCGACTGGCCCGACGCCGTCGTCCCGGTGCCCTACGACACCGACGACCTCGAGGAGGTGCTGTCAGAGCTCGGCGGCCAGCCCGACCGGCTCGCGGCGATCCGCTCGGACGGCGTGCGCAACGCCCTGCGCCGGCACGACTGGCTGCACCGCTGGGGGCAGGTGCTCGCCGACGTCGGCCTCGCCCCCACAACTGCGATGCGGGCCCGCGCGGATCACCTGGAGGCGGTCGCGGAGGCCTCCACGCCGGAGCGACTGAAGCTGGCGGACATCCGGGGGACACAGCGGGCCTGATGCGGGCGCCAGGTGGGCCCGAGCCGGGCCCACCTTCGGGCCAACGCGGGGCCACCGTCGGCCCGACCCGTCACACGAAGGTCTCGGCCACCAGCTCGCGGACCGCGGCCTCCCCCAGGTCCAACCGGTCCAGCACGGTGTAGCGGTCGGGGCGGGTCGCCGGAGCCGCGACGACCGCCCGGCACAGGTCGGCCTCGGTGAGCCCGGCGTCCTCCGGGCGCACGGGCAGGCCGAGCTTGCCGAACAGCTCGGTGAGCTGCGGCAGGAGGGGCGACCCGTGCGCACGCGCGGACAGCAGGCAGCCGAGCGCGACCTGCTCCCCGTGCAGGGCGGCGCGCCCCCCGAGCGTGGCGTCCAGGCTGTGGCTGATCAGGTGCTCCGCGCCGGAGCAGGGACGGCTGGTGCCGGCGGCGGCCATCGCCAGCCCGCTGAGGATCAGGCCCTTGGCGAGGACGGCCTGGTTGTCGGCGGTGGAGAGGTCGGTGAGGTCGAGCGCTGGGCGGGCGGCAGACTCCGCGATCATCGCGCTGAAGGCGTCGAAGCGGTCGTGCCCGGTGTCCGCCGCCAGCTGCCAGTCGAGGATGGCCGTCAGGTTGCTGACGAGGTCACCCACACCGGCGCGCAGCGTCCGCGGAGGAGCGCTGCCGATGATCCGGGTGTCGACGACGATCCCGGTCGGCATCGCAGCCGCGTGCGACACCTTGCGCCCGTTCGTGTCGAGCGACGCCACGGGAGAGCTGATCCCGTCGTGCGCCAGCGTCGTGGGGACGGTGACGAAGTCCGTGCCCGTGCGGGCGGCCGCGACCTTCACCGTGTCGATCACCTTGCCGCCGCCGACAGCGACCACGAGCGTGACGCCGGTCGCGATGATCCGGCCCGCCACGTCGGCGGCCTGCGGCAGGCGCCCGGTGAGCCCGGTCTGCTGCTCGACGTCGAGGCCCGCCCGCCGCAGCGACTCGACGACCGTGCCGGCGAACGCCAGGGAGGGACCGTCCCCGCTGCAGACCAGGGTCCGCCCGGTGGGGAAGCCGTGGCTCACCACGAGCTCCGCCACCGCCTGGAGACTGTCCTCCCCGACGTGGAGCAGGCGCGGGATGCAGACGGTGCGCAGGGCCCCGGTCACGACTCCCCCAGCAGCGCGACGGCGGCCGCGTGGTCGCGCTCGTCGTCGATCTCGAACCACTCGCTGTCGGGCGTCGCCCACAGCGTCCACGGCGTGCCCGCCGCCGCGGTGCGCCCGACCGCGCCCTCGTACCACTCGTTGAGGTGGGCGGGCGAGCCGTCGAACGCCCGCAGCTGCTCGGTCAGCGCCTTGCGGACCGGCCCGCCGAACATCAGCAGCCCGACGTACTCCCCCACTGGGTCCGGGACGTCGACCTTGCCGATGCGGGTCAGCACCCGCTGCCCGTCGGGCCCCGGGGCGGCCGCGACCTTCATGGACTCGTCCGTCAGCGTCCGGGCGAAGTCCACGGCCATCAAGGAGTCCGACGACGTCGTCGCCGCCGCGTCGAGGAAGGCGGCGAGCCACTCCGGGCGCGCGCAGAGGTCGCCGTTCATCACCACGACCCGGCTGTCGGCGGGCAGGGAGTCGAGCGCCAGTAGCACGCTGAACCAGTTGTTCGCCTCGAGGTAGCGCTCGTTGTGCACCACCGCGACGCCCTGCTCACGGGCGAACTCACGGACGCCCTCCGCGGCATGGCCGGTCACCACGGAGACCCCGGCGAGCCCGTGACGCTGCTCGACTGACCGCACCGCCTCGACCTGCCGGTCGGCGATCCGCCGCCGGCCCACCTGCAGGAGCCACTTCGCCGTGTCGTCGCCGAGGCCCCGCATGCGGCTGCCCCGCCCCGCCGCCAGCACGACCACGTGCAACCCGTCCGTCGCGGACTCCACCGAGCCGACCACCTCTCGTCCTGCCGCGACCTGGCCGCGGGCGCCACCCCGCCGCTGGCGGACCGGCCTTCGATGCTACGGCCCGGTAGGCGAGCGCGCAGGTCCCGCGGCGCCACCCGTTCGGGGGACGGGCCACCCGACCGGGGTGGTGGCCGGCACCTGAACCCCTGCCTGGGGGACACGGGGGGTCGGGCTGCGCCCCGAACAACAACACATGCCTCG
>JALYNB010000134.1 GCA_030773395.1 Actinomycetota bacterium | reverse complement strand
GGGCAGCCCGGCCACCTGTGCCGGCTCGGTGCTGTCGCTGCGGCCGCGCGGCCGGCACGTGCAGGTCGGCCTGCTGCCCCCCGCCGCCGGCCGGCCCGTCGTGCCGATGGACCGCGTGGTCGCCCTCGAGCTGGAGCTGCTCGGCAGCCACGGCATGGCCGCCCACGCCTACCCGGAGATGCTCGCGCTCGTGACGGCAGGCCGCCTCCGCCCGCAGGACCTCATCACCCGCGAGCTGTCCCTCGACGAGGCCGGCGAGGCGCTGCGGGCCGTGGGGCAGAACCCGGGCATTGCCGTCGTGACGCGGTTCTGACTCAGCGCGGCCCGCAGCCGTCGCACCTCCCTGGCCAGCCGACTGGCCGCCCTCCGCAGCAGGTCCGCCCTGCGGCCGAGCCGGGAGTCCGGCGGACGACCGGGGTGCCGGCGACGGGCGCGACCTGGGAGGCTGGCCGGATGGGCATCGGGGGCGGGCCGGGCGAGTGGGCCGGGTACGCCCTGGCCGACTACGAGTGGGTCCGCCTCGCCGACCTGCCGCACCCCCGACGGCGTACGACGACCGAGCGCGCCCGGCCCGGCGCAGCGGCCGCCACCGGAAGCGCCGACGGCGAGTCGCTCGGGCCGGCGCTCACCGACTGGCTGCGGCGCAACCCGCTGTGGCAGGAGGACAGCCGCGCCCGCGTGCTGCTGGTCGACCTCGACAACCTGCGGGCCGACCCGTCGCGCTGGCGCGCGCGGATGACGGCGGTGGTGGCGCTCGCCCGGGAGGCCGACCACACCGTGCTCGCGGGACAACAGGGGGCGGTCGAGCGCGCCCGCCCCCACCTCGCGGAGTTCGCCGCGCAGGCCCTCGGGGTCGCCGACGGGAGCGACGTCGCGGACCACGCGCTGCTCGACGCGGCCGAGGAGGTGCGGGAGGAGCTCGACCAGGTGGTCGTCCTCAGCAACGACGGGATCTTCGCCCAGCTCGCCGACCACGGGGGCCGGCTCACCGTGCTGAGCCCCGGCGCGGACGCGCTGAGCGACCGGCTCCGGGACGCCGCCACCCGGGTCGTCGACCTGGCCGAGGTCGAGCGGGACGTCGCGCGGACCTGAGTGGCCGCGCCGGTCCCGTGCCCACCGGCCACCAGCGACTCGGCGGGGCGGCGCTACCGTCCGGGGCTCCCGCCGGATCCCGACGTCCGCGCGGTCGGACGAGGACGGTGGGTGCATGGCGCAGGCGATCCAGTGGCAGTTCGACGGGGCGCGGGAGCGGGTGACCGTCCGCGAGTGGACGTCCGGCGCGCCCTCATGGATCGCGGTGCTGGTCCACGGCTACGCCGAGCACGCCGCCCGGTACGACGCCGTCGCCGACGTGCTCGTCAGGGTGGGCGCGACCGTCTCGGCGCCGGACCACATCGGGCACGGGCGCACCGGCGGCACTCCCGGGCTGGTCCCCGACTTCCAGGAGGTCGTCCGCGACGTGCGCGTGGTGTGCGACCGCGCCCGCGCGCAGCACCCGGGGCTCCCGCTCGTCCTCGTCGGGCACTCCATGGGCGGTGGGATCGCGGCCCGGTGCGCCCAGGAGTTCGGGCACGAGCTCGCGGCGCTCGTCCTGTCCGGGCCTGTCCTCAGCGCCTGGGCGTCGCCGCGGGCGTTGCTGGCGCAGGACCCGATCCCGGAGTCGCCGCTCGATCCGACGGCCCTGTCCCGCGACCCGGAGGTCGGGCGGGTCTACGCCGTGGACCCGCTCGTCTACCGGGGGCCGTTCCTGCGGGAGATGCTCGTCGCCTGGCAGCGGCTCCTGGACTCGCTCGCCGCCGGCCGTCCGCTCGGCGCCCTGCCTGCCCTGTGGCTGCACGGCGACGACGACCCGCTGGTGCCGCTCGCCGACGCTCGCACGGGGATCGAGCGGCTCGGTCTCGACGCCGTCCAGGAGCGGATCTACCCGGGCGCCCGCCACGAGGTGTTCAACGAGACGAACCGCGACGAGGTGCTCGGCGACCTCGTGGCTTTCGTCCGCAGGACGATGCGCTGACGACCCCGCACCCGGGTAGGGGTGGCGGACACGACGACGAGGAGAGGCCCATGAGCGAGAACCCCGGGTACGACGCCCGCAAGGGCAGCGGCGACATCGAGACCGACCCCGCGGCCATGGGGGAGGTCAGCTACGCCGACCCCGACGGCGACGGCGGCGCGGTCCCCGGCGAGCACCTGCCCTCGGACGCCGACCGGCCCGGGCCTGCCTGAGCACCCCGGGGGGCGAGGGCTGGAGTTGACCTGTCACTGACACGCGGCTCCGCGCCCGCGATGCGGTGTTCGTGACAGGTCAACGCCGCGCAGGTCCTCATCGGCGGCGGCCTCGCCTCAGACGGACCGTGCCGTCGCCGCCTCGGCGAGCTCGCCCAGCACGTCGCAGGCCTCCGCCTGCAGCGGCGCCGACTCGAGCGCGGCCAGCGCCCGCCCGGTCAGCTCGCGGATCATGCGCTCGGTCTTGGCCAGCGCCCCGGTCTCGGTGATGACCTCGCGCAGGGCGGCCACGCCCTCGGGGGACAGGCGCGGGTCGCCGAGGTGCCGCCGCACGAGCGCCGCCTGCCCCGGGGTCGTGCGCTCCAGCGCCAGCGCGATCAGCACGGTGCGCTTGCCCTCGCGCAGGTCGTCACCCGCGGGCTTGCCCGTCTCGCGCGGGTCGCCGAACACCCCCAGCACGTCGTCCCGGAGCTGGAACGCCTCGCCGAGCGGCAGGCCGTAGCCGGAGTACGCCGCCGTCACCCCCGGGCCGCCGCCGGCCATCGCGGCGCCGAGCAGAAGCGGCCGCTCGATCGTGTACTTCGCGCTCTTGAAGTCCACCACGCGCAGCGCCCGCGTCACCGACCCGCCGCCGCGGGCCTGCTCGAGCAGGTCCAGGTACTGCCCGCCCATCAGCTCGGTGCGCATCAGGTCGAACACCGGCTTGGCCCGCAGCAGCCCCTCGGTCGGCAGCCCGGCCTCGGCGAGCATCGCGTCGGACCACGAGAGGCAGAGGTCGCCGAGCAAGATCGCGGCGCCCGTGCCGAAGGCCTCCGGGTCGCCGTGCCAGCCCTCCGACCGGTGCAGGCTCGCGAACCGCCGGTGCGCCGCCGGCATGCCCCGTCGGGTGTCGCTGCCGTCCATCACGTCGTCGTGGATCAGCGCGCAGGCCTGGAACAGCTCGAGGGCGGTGGCAGCGGTCACCACGGCGTCGCTGTCCTCGCCGCCCGCGCCCCGGTAGCCCCAGTAGCAGAAGGCCGGGCGCAGCCGCTTGCCCCCGCTGACCAGGTCGGCCAGGGCGTCGGTGAGCACCCCGAGCTCCTCGCTCACGCCGTCGAGCACAGGAGCCTGCCGCGCCAGGAACGCCGACAGCTCCTTCTGGACGCGCTGACGCAGGTCGGCTCGGTCCACGGCACTGGTCAACGCGCGCTCCCGAGGTCAGGGGTCTCGTGCAGGGCGATCCGGACGCTTCTCAGTCTTGCAGCCGACTGCTCGCCCCGCCCGCGTTGCCCCTACCCTCGGGGCCATGCAGAGCAGCCGCCGGCACGTGCCCGCGGTCCGCGAGCTGCTCGCCCGCGGACCGTCGTTCAGCTTCGAGTTCTTCCCGCCGAAGACCGACGAGGGCGAGCGCCAGCTCTGGCAGGCCATCCGCGAGCTGGAGCCGCTGCAGCCGTCCTTCGTCTCGATCACCTACGGCGCCGGCGGGTCGAGCCGCGACCGCACGGTGCGGGTCACCGAGCGGATCGCCGCAGAGACCACGCTCGTCCCGCTCGCCCACCTCACGGCCGTCGACCACAGCCGGGCGGAGCTGCGACAGATCGTGGGGCAGTACGCCGACGCGGGCATCCGCAACGTCCTCGCCCTGCGCGGCGACCCGCCCGGCAACCCGCGGGGCGTGTGGCGTGCCCACCCCGAGGGCCTCACCTACGCCGAGGAGCTCGTCCGCCTCGTGAAGGAGGCGGGCGACTTCTGTGTGGGTGTGGCGGCGTTCCCGGAGGGCCACCCGGAGTCGCCGACCCCGGAGAGCGACGCGCGCTACCTGGTGCAGAAGATTCGCGCCGGGGCCGACTTCGCCGTCACGCAGTTCTTCTTCGACTGGCAGCACTACGTGCGGCTGCGCGACGCGACCGTGGCGCTGGGCTGCGACGTGCCGATCGTGCCCGGCGTGATGCCGGTGACCAACGTCCGCTCGATCGAGCGGATGGCCGAGCTGTCCGGGGCGGAGTTCCCGCCCGACCTCGCGGCCCGGCTGCGCGCCGTGGAGGACGACCCGGAGGCGGTCCGCGCGGTCGGCGTCGAGGTCGCCAGCGAGCTGTGCACCCGCCTGCTGGCCGAGGGCGCCCCCGGCATCCACTTCATCACCCTGAACCGCTCGACGGCGACCCGGGAGATCTGGCAGCGGCTGGGCCTGCCCGCAAGCACCGCCGCCTGACCGGCCGGTGCCCTGACGCGGGGCGGGCACGCACCCTCAGGGGTGCGGGCCCGTTGCGTTCCCGGTGTCAGCTCTTGTACGACGCCTGCGACTGCACGTTGAGCGCGTCGACCTTGTTGCGGATCGATCTGCCGCTGGCGACGCGCGGGTCGCGGACCTCGAGACGTCCAGACCCTTCTGGATGTCGTTCGAGTAGATGTAGCCGTTGTAGTAGTACGCCGACCACGAACCGCGGAGCGTGGGCGCGGTCGGCGGTGTGGTGACCGGCGGGGCCGGCCCCGCCTCAACCGCGAAGCCGGATCACGCGGAACGACTCCGCGTACGCGTAGCCGTGCGGCCGTCCCCGCTCGGCCAGCATCGGGGCAAGCAGGGCACGGACCTCCTTGCCGTCGACCTGCGACGCGTGCGCCGCGAGGGCCCGCCACTTGCGGTCGACCACGGCGCTGATGTCCACGACGGCCTCGCCGCCGGCCGGGCCTGCCAGCCAGACCTCCTCCAGGTCGCGCCACGGGTCCAGCCCCTCTCTGAGCGCCAGCTCCGGGAAGATCGCTCCGGTGGTGCCGCCGGTCAGCGTCGTGTCGAGGGCGATCGTCCCGACGAGCCGGTGGTCGGGGTGGTTGATGAACGTGTCGGTGAGCAGCAGCCCCGGGTCCATGGTCAGGAGCCGGTGCGGGCGGTGGCGGCGGAACTCGCGCGCGACGTCGCGGCGCAGCGCCGGGCAGTCCACGAGCTCGGAGTCGCACCAGCCGAGGAACACCACGTCGGTGACCCCGACGGCTGCCGCCGCGGCGCGCTGCTCGGCCTGCCGCATGGCGCCGTACTCCTCGGGGTCGGCCCTCGGGTCGGGGCTGCCCTTCTGCCCGGACGTGACCACGACGTAACGGACGTCCCAGCCCTCGTCGACCCACCGGGCGACGGTGCCGGCTGCGCCGAAGTCGACGTCGTCGGGGTGTGCCATCACGGCCAGGGCGCGCTTCGCCGTCACAGGCGCCGCCCTACCCACTGGAGCCGATCCTGCACGAACCGGGAGGAGCCGGACCGCGCAGCGGCGGACGGCGAGCCGCACCGTCCCCGGGCTACCGTGCGACCCGTGAGCGCCGTCGTCGCGGGTCTCGCGGGGGCGGTCACCGTGGCCCTGCTGGCGCTGACGGTGCGCACCGCGCGGGCGCCGTCGGTGACCGTCCCCGACCGCGACGGCTACTTCGACCGCTGGTCGCGGCTCCACGGCGGCTACGACCCGCGCTCCTCGGGCTGGGCGCGCTGGTGGCTCGGCATCACCTATCGGGTGGGCCGCCCCCTCGCCCGGCGGGGTGTCGCGCCCGACGTCCTCACGCTGTGGGGCGCTGCCGTCGGACTGGGCGTCGCGGCGCTCGCCGCCGCCGGCGGGCGCTGGCCGCTGCTCGCGGTCGCGGTCGTCGTCGCGTCCGGGCTGCTCGACAACCTCGACGGGTGCGTGGCGGTGCTCACCGACCGGGCCACCCGGTTCGGCGCGGTGCTGGACTCGGTCGTCGACCGCGTCAGCGACGGCCTCTACCTGGTCGCGCTCTGGGTGCTCGGCGCGCCCGGCCCGCTGGTCGTGGCCGCGGGCAGCCTGATGGTGCTGCAGGAGTACGCGCGGGCGCGCGCGACCGCCGGCGGGATGAGCGACATCGGGATCGTCACCGTCTGGGAGCGCCCGACGCGGGTGGTCGTCACCGCGTTCACGTTGCTCGGCGCCGGGCTGCTCCCGTCGCACGCCGGGGGAGTGGCGGAGGTCGGCGCGCTCTCGTGGGCCGTGCTGGGGGCGGTCGGACTGACCCAGCTGCTGGTCGTCGTGCGGCGGCAGCTGGCCTGACGGGCGTCACTTACTCGCGGGGGTCGGGCTCGCCGGGCTCGGCGAGCACCCGGTCCTCGCCGGGCGCATTCGAGCCGGTCGCCGGTGCCCCCAGGCCGAGGCAGATCGGGCAGACCGACGGGCCCTGCGGGTAGCTCGCCCCGCACTCCGGGCACTGCAGCCGCCCGCCCCCGGCCGGCTCGGGGCGCACCAGTCGCGGCTCCGTCACCGGGCCGGCCCCACGGCCGGGACCTGCTCGAGGTAGCCCCGCAGGAACTCCTTCTCGTCGGCGGTCAGCCGGCGCGGCCGCTCCACCCGGAAGTCGTACGGGACGATCCGGGACGTCGCCCCCGCGTACACCACGTCGGGGTCGGCCACCTCGCAGGAGAGGTCGAAGAACGCCCCACCGACCCGCGACACCCACATCGTGATCGGCACCGGCGCCGTGCGGTGGACGAGCGGCCGCCGGTACTCGATGCTGCTGCTCGCGACGAGCATCCCCGCCGACATGGCGCCGTCGCGCTCCTTCGCGCGTTCGATCAGCCCGTGCAGCATGTCGATCCGGGCCTCCTCCAGGTAGGTCAGGAACTGCACGTTGTTCACGTGGCCGTAGGCGTCCATGTCCGACCAGCGCATGGGGCAGGAGAAGGTGTAGCGCGCCATGGGGGCAGCCTCGCAGACTGCGCTCGGGCGGGCGCGGGACGCTCGGCCGGCCCAGGCGGTGGTCGCGGGCGGCAGTCGGCTCGCCGGGCTCGTCCACGACGCCGAGCCCGCGCATCGCCCCGTCCGGATCGAGGGCTGGGCCGCTCTCCCGCACGATCGACCTGCCGGACTCCGCGGTGCCGGCGCCGGCACAGGGCAGTGTTGTCGCAGCCGCACCCCCCAGCCGTCACGCCGGAACCGCACGAGGAGGACACCGTGGCCGCACCGGTCTCGTCGACGAGACCTCGCGTTCACCGCTCCGCGCTGGTCCTGCGCGTGCTCGCAGCGGCGGCGCTGGGCGTGTCGGCGTACCTGCACATCGTGCTCGCCCAGGGCCCGCTCGTGTCGGGCGGGCAGGTCACGCTGGCGGGACTGTTCCTCGCCCAGGCCGTCGTCGCGGGGCTCGTGGCGCTGTGGGTGCTCGTCCGGCCGGGGGGCCTCGGCTGGCTCGCCGCGCTGGCGGTGGGAGGCGCGTCGCTGGCCGCGCTCGTGCTGAGCGTCTACGTGCGGATCCCGGCGGTCGGGCCGTTCCCGGTGCTCTACGAGCCCCAGTGGTACGGCGACAAGGTGGCGGCGGCGGTCGCCGCGGCCGTGGCCACCGTCGTGGCGGGCGTGGCCCTGCTCCGGCGGGGTGCGGCGAGGGGGCGCAAGCCGGTGTGAGCCGTCCGGCCGCCGAGGGCTCCGAGACGCCTCGAGGCCCCGCACCCGGATCGGGTGGCGGGGCCTCGTCGGTCGAGCAGGTCAGGCGGTCGAGCGGGTCAGGCGGTGACGGTGAACTCCCCGACCATCCCCGGGTGCGGGTCGCAGATGAAGGTGTAGTCACCCTCCTCGAGAGTGACGTTCCACGTGGTCTCCGTCGTCTCCGGGACGGGCGTCGTCTCTTCGACGTCGCCCTCGCTCATGAGGTGGAAGTTGTGAATCTTGGAGTGGTCGGTCACCTGGATCTCGTACTCACCCGCAGGGAGCTCGGTGACCTCGGCGCCCGACTCGTCGGTCAGCGTGATCGTGTAGGCGTCGGGGTCGCTCTCCTCGCCGACCGTGGCGATCAGCGTGCCGGCGGCCTCGGCAGCCTCGGCCGACGCCTCGGCGGTCGCTTCCGCCTCCTCCGCCTGCTCCTGGGCCTGCTCCGCGGCCTGCGCGGCGCTGGACGCCGCGTCCTGGGCCGGGGTCGCCGCGTCGTCGCCGCTGCAGGCGGTGGCGAGGCTCAGCGAGGCGATGGCGATGGCGGTGGTGGCGAGCTTCCTCATGCGTCCTCCGGGTCGTCCTGATGTCGTCGAGCGCTGCGGAGTCTGCGCCATGACCGAGCGAACCGCTCGGGATGGGGCGGGGCTCCCCGCGGACTTCCAGGCCCCGTCAGCCGACGGTCACCGCGTCGGGGTCGCGGCGACCGCGCTCGGTCTGCACCTGCCGCCAGTGGTAGACGTACACGGGGCCCGCGATGGCCAGCGTGGTGGCGGAGCCGACCAGCCCGATGACCGCCTGGCGGCGCTGCGACTCGCGGCCCAGCTGCTCCTGGCGCGCGCGTTCGGCGTCGTCCACCTCCACGCCGGTCGGGCCGGGCTCCACCCAGGCGTAGGCCGCCGGGTCGGGGTAGAGGAGCTCCACGACGCCGCGCACCAGGCCCACCGCCGCGAACAGCGAGACGACCAGGGTGACCAGGCAGACGAGGTAGAGGTAGATGTCGCGCAGGGACAGGCGGTCGGCGGCGGGCTCCTGGGCTGGGCGTGGGCCGGCCGCTCTGGCCGGCGACACCCAGACTGCCGCGCGCGTGGCCTGCGCACCTGAGTCGGAGTGCTCAGGCACCACCGGGGCTGGCGTCCGGCCCCACCCGGGGCCGGAGGCGCCGTCAGTCGCCGAAGCTGTCGAGGAACAGCGTGAGCCCGGCCCCGAGCAGCCAGACGTCCTTGGCGATGCCCGTGCCCTCCTGCGTGGGCCGGATGTCCCCGGGCTCGTGCATGCCGGGAGTGTTCAGGTAGAGCTGGACCAGCCCGGCGCCGAACGCGGCGAGCCCCAGCCCGGCGAGGCGGGAGGAGACGAACGGGGCGAGCAGGGCCGCGCCCAGGGCGATCTCCCCGGCGGTCAGCCCCTTGAGGAACTTCTCCGGCGGCACGTCCTTGAACTGGGGGACCGCGCCGGCCGCCATGCCGTGGATACCGGTCGCGGCCTCGGGCGGCAGGCCGCGCTTCGACAGCCCGGAGTTGAGGATGAAGGCGCCGGTGGCGAGCCGCAGGGGGATGTGAGCGATGTTCATGCGGCCCGAGATCGCCCGCGTGGCCGCGCGCAAACCCCCGAGGGCGGTGTGTCGGACCCCGCGCCCGATCCCGCCTCGGTCAGGCGGCGCCGACGAGCCCCGCGACGATCCGTGCCGACAGCGTCACGAGCGGCAGCCCGCCGCCGGGGTGGCTGGACCCGCCCACGAGGAACAGCCCGGGCACGGGGGACCGGTTGGCGGGGCGGAGGAAGGCGGCGCGGGTGCCGTTCGATGACGTCCCGTAGATCGACCCGCCCACCGCCCGGGTGCGCCGCGCGAGGTCGGCCGGGGTCAACACCTCCCGGACGACGACCCGGTCGCGCACCGCAAGGCCCCGCGCCTCCAGCCGGTCGAGGAGGTGCTCGGCGTAGGCGTCAGCCAGGCCGGGGGCGTCCCAGTCGACCCCGCCATCGGGGTCGTGGCGCGGCGCGTTCACCAGCACGAACCAGGCCTCGCTGTCGCGGGTGGCGTCCGCGGGCAGCACCGCGGGGTCGCGGGGCGCGGAGATGTAGAGCGTGGGGTCGCGGACGGGCTGCGGGGAGGCGGTGAGCGTGCCGAACACCGCGTCGAACTCCGCGTCGTAGTCGTCGGGGAACAGCACCGTGTGGTGCGCAAGTCCCGGAGTGCGCTCCCACAGGCCGAGCAGCAGCACGAAGCCCGACAGCGACGGGACCGCGCGCCCGAGGGCCCGCAGCGGCGTGCGCCCCCGCTCGTCGGCCACCAGGTCGCCGTACAGGTGGGCGGCGTCGGCGTTCGCGACGACGACGTCCGCGGGCAGCCAGCCGCCGTCCGCCAGGCGCACTCCGCTGACCCTGCCGCCGAGCGTCTCGACGGCCGTGACGTCGGTGCTGACGCGCAGGCGGGCTCCGCGTTCCAGCGCCCGGTCGCGGGTGGCCTCGGCGAGCCGGTAGAGGCCCCCGCGCACGTACCAGGCCCCGAACGCCTGCTCGGCGTACGCCACCGTGGCGAGCGCGGCGGGCGCCCGGCGCGGGTCGGAGCCGGTGTAGGTCGCGTAGCGGTCCAGGAAGACGCGCAGCCGCGGGTCGCCGAACGAGGCCTCGCCGAGGCGCCGCAGCGTGCGCCAGGGGGCGATCAGCGGGAGGTCGCGGGGGCGCGACACGGCGAGCGACAGCAGGGACCGGGTGCCGTCGAGCGGCGTTTCGAGGAACGGCCCGCGGGTCGCCTCCCACACCCGTTCGGCCCGGGCGAGGAACGCGGCCCACTCGTCGCCGGCGGGCGGGCCGAGCGCGGCGTCGAGGGCCGGGCGGAACGTCGGCAGGTCCGTCGAGGAGTCGAGCACGGTCCCGTCGGCGAAGCGGGTGCGGGCGATCGGCTCCACCGGCACGACGTCCAGCACGGTGTCGAGGGGGTCGCCGGTGTCAGCGAACAAGTCGCGGAACACCTGCGGCAGCGTGAGCAGCGACGGGCCGGTGTCCCACGTGAAGCCCGCGCGGGTCAGCAGCCCCAGCTTGCCGCCGACCTCGGGGGCCTGCTCGCAGACGGTGACGTCGTGGCCGAGGGCCGCGAGCCGGGCGGCCGCGGCGAGCCCGCCGAGGCCGGCGCCGACGACCACCACCCGAGCCATGCCCCGAATCCTGCCCGAGCCGCTGCGGTCGGAGGCGGGCGGCCGTGCTCGGGGTGGCGG
>JALYNB010000133.1 GCA_030773395.1 Actinomycetota bacterium | reverse complement strand
CGCGCACGCTGCCCGCCGCCGTCGCGCCCGTGCTCGTCGGCACCGGGGCCGCGGCGGGCCTGGGGGAGGCCCGGCCGGGTCGGGCTCTGCTCGCGCTCGTCGTCGCGCTCGCGCTGCAGGTAGGGGTGAACTACGCGAACGACTACAGCGACGGGATCCGCGGCACGGACGCCACTCGCGTGGGGCCGCTGCGACTCGTCGGCAGCGGCGTCGGGGAGCCGGGGGCGGTGAAGGCGGCGGCGTTCGCATGCTTCGGGGTCGCCGCGGTCGCCGGGCTGGTGCTCGCGCTCGTCACCTCCTGGGTGCTCGTCGTCGTCGGCGCAGTCGCGATCCTCGCCGCGTGGGGCTACACGGGCGGCAGCCGTCCCTACGGATACCGGGGACTCGGCGAGGTGTCGGTGTTCGTGTTCTTCGGTCTCGTGGCCGTCCTCGGGACCACGTACGTGCAGGCAGAGCGGTTCCCGCCGACGGCGCTGGCCGGCGGCGTCGTGATGGGCGCGCTCGCCTGCGCCGTCCTCGTCACGAACAACCTGCGGGACCTGCCGACCGACTCAGACGCCGGCAAGCGCACGCTGGCGGTGCTGCTGGGTGACGCCGCGACCCGGCGGCTGTACGGCGGGCTCGTGCTCACCGCGCTCGTCGTCCCGGTCGCGCTCGGGCTCGTGGTCCCCACCGCCCTGCTCGCGGTGCTCGCGGTGCCGCTCGCTCTGGGTCCGATGCGGCGGGTCCGCCAGGGGGCGCGCGGGCGTGACCTGGTCGACGTGCTGCGGGAAACGGGCCGGCTGCAGCTGGTGGCCGGCGTGCTGCTCGGTGCGGGTCTGGCGCTACCGGGCGTGCTCTGACAGCACGCGTCCGAGGGCGGAGCCCTCCTGCACGGGACGGGCGCACGCCGCCCGCACACGGGACAGGATGCGCCCGGTCTACTGGGTGCCCGCGGGAGCGGCTATCGGCGCGGTGCGGGGGTCCGTGGCGCGCGGACTCCTGCTCGGGGTCGGCGCTGCCGCGGTCACCGGCCTCGTCATGCTCCTGCTGCTGCTCGTCGGGACTCGGGCCCCGGCGGCGGGCGCCTCGGAGCCGTCAGCAGCCCGCCGCCTCGACCCGGCGGTGCCCGTCGGGATGCTGGCACTGCCCCTGGTCACGGTCCCCTTCCTGGGCCTCGGCGCCTCCCGCGGCTGGGTGCTCGTGCTGGCGCTCCTGGTGCTGATCGGCATGCTGATGTCGCTCGACCGGCTGTCTCGTCGGTGGAGGGGCTGAAGGGGGAGCTCGGGCACGAGGGCCGGGGCGGCGTGCGGTGCCCGGGCCGCCCCGGGGGCGTCGTGTCAGGATGGCCCGGTGGCGACCGACACCTACGCGATCCTCAGCACGAACAAGGGCGACATCACCGTCAAACTCTTCCCCGACCACGCTCCCACCACGGTGAAGAACTTCGTGGGGCTGGCCGACGGCTCGCGCGACTGGACCGACCCCCGCACCGGCAAGCCGGGCGAGGGGAGCCTCTATGCGGGGACCGTGTTCCACCGCGTCATCAACGGCTTCATGATCCAGGGCGGAGACCCGACGGGCACGGGGCGGGGCGGCCCGGGCTTCCAGTTCAAGGACGAGTTCCACCCCGAGCTGCGCTTCGACCGCCCGTACCTGCTGGCGATGGCCAACGCCGGCCCCGGCACCAACGGTTCGCAGTTCTTCATCACGGTGGGTCCGACGCCCCACCTCAACATGCGGCACACCATCTTCGGCGAGGTGGCCGACCAGGCGGGCCGCGACGTGGTGGACGCCATCGCGACCGCGCCGACCGGGCGGCAGGACCGTCCCACCGACGACATCGTGATCAACTCGGTCCGGGTCGAGCAGCGGGAGGCCTGACGGGGTGACGCCGCCGCCGGACCAGGGCTCGGCGCCCCGGCCGGTGGCGCCCACCTGCTACCGCCATCCCCAGCGCGAGACGCACGTCCGGTGCGTGCGCTGCGACCGCCCGATCTGCGGCGAGTGCCAGCACGCCGCGTCGGTCGGTTTCCAGTGCCCGGACGACGTGGCGGAGGGCCGCCGGTCGCGGCGGCAGCCCCGCACGCTGGCCGGCGGCCGCGTCGTTCCCGGCGTCGGCGAGGTCACCCGCGCCCTGGTGGCGGCGCTCGTCGTCGTCTTCCTCGTGCAGCTCACGCTGGGGCGCGTCGTCGAGCTGCGCTTCGGCATGCAGCCGCTAGCCGTGGCCGCCGGGGAGCAGTACCGGCTCGTGACGTCGGCCTTCCTGCACGGCGGCCTGCTGCACCTGGCGTTCAACGCCACGGCCCTGCTGTCGCTGGGGCCACAACTCGAGGCCGCGCTCGGCCGGCTCCGCTTCGCCGGGCTCTACGGGCTCTGCGCGTTCGGTGGATCGGTGGCGTCGTACGTCTTCAGCGACCCCCGCGTGCTCGGCGTCGGCGCCTCGGGTGCCATCTACGGCGTGTTCGGGGGGCTGCTCATCGTCGCGCGCCGCCTGCGGTACGACGTGCGGGGGCTCGCCGTGCTGCTGGCCCTCAACCTCGCGCTGGGCTTCGTCGTACCGTCGATCGACTGGCGGGCCCACCTCGGCGGCCTCGCCGTGGGCGCGGTGCTCACCGCCGCGCTCGTGCGGGCCCCCCGCGACCGCCACCGCGGCGCCGTGCAG
>JALYNB010000132.1 GCA_030773395.1 Actinomycetota bacterium | reverse complement strand
GGCGTGGGCCGGCCCTTGCCGCCCGGCCGGGCGGGCGGCGGCGCCGACGGTTCGCCGGTCGTCGCGCTCGCCGAGGGCACCGCGGCGGGGGACTGGTCCGGCTGCGGACGCCAGCGCAGGGACGGGCTCACGAGGCCAGCCTAGACGCCGAGTTCCCCGAGGCGGGGGACGCGGGACAGGTGCCCGATAGGCTCGGCACCCCTGCACGAGCACCACCTCGTCGACCTGGAGGGCGTCGCCCATGGGCCTGGCCAAGCGGATCAGCCTGCTGTTCAAGACGAGGGCCAACGCTGCGCTCGACAAGGCCGAGGACCCGCGCCAGACCCTCGACTACAGCTACACCAAGCAGCTGGAGCTGCTCCAGCAGGTGCGGCGCGGGGTCGCGGACGTGGCCACCTCGCGCAAGCGCCTCGAGATCCAGATGGGTCAGCTGCAGAGCTCGGCGGACAAGCTCGACGGGCAGGCGCGCCAGGCCCTGGCGGCGGGGCGCGAGGACCTCGCCCGCGAGGCCCTGACGCGCAAGCAGGGTCTGCAGACGCAGATCCAGGAGCTGCGCGCCCAGCACGAGCAGCTCGACCGGGAGGAGGCCAAGCTCACCCAGGCCGCCCAGCGGCTGCAGGCCAAGGTCGAGTCCTTCCGCACGCGCAAGGAGACGCTGAAGGCGACGTACAGCGCAGCCGAGGCACAGACGCGCATCGGCGAGGCCTTCTCCGGCATCAGCGAGGAGATGGGTGACGTCGGCCTGGCGATGCAGCGGGCCGAGGACAAGACGCGGGCGATGCAGGCGCGGGCCGGCGCGATCGACGAGCTGCTCGCCAGCGGTGCGCTCGACGACCCCACGGCCCCGCGCGACGACATCCAGGCCGAGCTCGACCGCCTGGGTGCGGGCAGCAACGTGGAGCTGGAGCTCGCCAAGCTCAAGGGGGAGCTGCCGGCCGGGTCCGGGGGAGCGGCCCCGCAGCGCTCGATCGAGGGCACGGGGGAGGCCAAGTGATCGCGCGAATCCTGGGCGAGGGGCAGCTCCGCCTCGCGGACGGAGCCCTCGACCGGCTCAACCCGCTCGACGACGCGCTCGAGGCGGCGATCGAGTCCGGCGACGACGAGCGCTTCCGCGCCGCGCTGGTGGAGCTGCTGCAGGCGGTGCGTGCGGAGGGCACGCCACTGCCGGACGGCGAGCTGCTGCCCAGCGACCTCGTGCTGCCCGATGCCGACGCGCACGTCGACGAGGTGCGCGAGCTCCTCGGCGACGAGGGGCTCATCCCCGACCCGGCGTGACCGCGCCCCGGTCGGGCAGCTGTACCCGACCGGGGCGGCCGCAGGCCGCCGTACGATCGGACGCGGCGACGGAACATCCTCCTGCGAGGGGCCGTTGACCGTCAGGACCGGCGCACACCCGGTCCCGCGACTGTGCGAGGAGCTCCATGTCCGTCTCTGACCTGCCTGAGACCACCACCGCCGGTGCGGCGACGAGCGTCCTGCTCACCGACCCGGCGGCGCAGAAGGTGAAGGCGCTGCTGTCCCAGGAGGGCCGCGACGACCTGGCCCTGCGCGTCGCCGTGCAGCCGGGGGGCTGCTCTGGTCTGCGCTACCAGCTGTTCTTCGACGAGCGCCAGCTCGACGGCGACGTCCGCTCGGACTTCGACGGCGTGACGGTCGTCGTCGACCGCATGAGCGTCCCCTACCTCACGGGGGCGAAGATCGACTTCGTTGACACGATCGAGAAGCAGGGCTTCACGATCGACAACCCGAACGCCGGCGGTTCCTGCGCCTGTGGCGAGTCCTTCCACTGATCCAGGCCGACCGGCTGCGCTGAGCAGCCGCTCGACTGCCGACGACGGCGCCGGCCCCTCGGGGTGCGGCGCCGTCGTCGTGTCCGCCGCCGTCGTGGTCCGCACGGCGACCCCGGGGCTCCCCGCAGCCCGACCCGACCCCGAGAGGCCCCCGTGCAGATCGCCGTCACCGGCAGCATCGCCACCGACCACCTGGCCACGTTCCCGGGACGCTTCCGCGACTCGCTGGTGAGCGACCGGCTGGACTCGGTGAGCCTGTCGTTCCTCGTCGACGAGCTCGTGATCCGTCGCGGGGGCGTCGCCGCGAACATCGCCTTCGGCATGGCGCGCCTCGGGCTCCGCCCCGTGCTCGTGGGCGCCGCCGGTCAGGACTTCGGCGACTACCGCTCATGGCTCGATGGGGCGGGCGTCGACACCGCGTCGGTGCACCTGAGCACCCTGCGCCACACCGCCCGCTTCCTGTGCACCACGGACGCGGAGCAGAACCAGATCGCCTCCTTCTACGCGGGCGCGATGAGCGAGGCGCGCGAGATCGAGCTGGTCCCCGTGGCCGAGCGGGTCGGCGGCCTCGACCTCGTCGTGGTCAGCCCCAACGACCCGCAGGCCATGCTGCGCCACACGCAGGAGTGCCTCGACCGCGGCATCCCCTTCGCGGCCGACCCGAGCCAGCAGCTGGCCCGGATGCAGGGACCGGAGATCCGTCGGCTGGTGGAGGGGGCCGCCTACCTCTTCACCAACTCCTACGAGCGCAGCCTCGTCGCGCAGAAGACCGGGTGGAGCGACGAGGAGGTGCTCGACCGGGTGGACGTCAGGGTCACGACGCTCGGCGCCGACGGGGTGGTCATCGAGCGCCGGGGACTGCCCGAGGTGCGGGTCGCGCCCGCCCCCGAACGGCGCAGGACGGACCCCACCGGCGTCGGCGACGCCTTCCGGGCGGGCTTCCTGGCGGCACGCAGCTGGGGTCTCGACCTCGAGGGCTCGGCCGAGGTGGGCTGCGTGCTCGCCGTCCACGTCCTCGAGACCCTCGGCACGCAGGAGTACGAGCTCACCGGCGAGTCCTTCGCCCGGCGCACCGGCGAGGCGTACGGCGAGGAGAGCGCGCGACGGGTCGCGGAGCACCTGGGAGTGGCCCCTGCGGTGCACCGGGCGGTGTGACCCGGGCCCGGGTGGACAACCCGGACCCGTGAGGCGGACCGCCCGCGGCTCACCCCGCGTCCCGACAGGAGTGGCCCCACCTCGCGCGCTACGCTCCCCGCGGGCACGGCCGGGAACGGTCGTGGCCGTGATCGTCCGCTACAACTATCGTGCCGCTCGGCCCTGCAGTCCCGGCCGTGCGCCCGATCGCTCGAAAGGCAACGGTGTGACCTCGACCCGCCTCTCCAGCCCGGCGCGCCGGCGGCCGCGCAGCCTCCGCGCCGGCCTCCTCGGCGCCGCGCTCCTCGTCGCGCTGACCGGGTGCAGCTGGGAGGAGGTGGCGCGCTTCGGCTACCTGGAGCCGGTCACGCCGCAGGGCGAGAGCATCCTCAACCTGTACGTCGGCTCGTCGATCGCCGGCCTCGTCGTCGGCGTCGTCGTCTGGGGACTGATCTTCTACGCGTGCATCCGCTACCGGAAGCGCACGGACGAGCTGCCGCGCCAGGTCCGGTACAACCTGCCGGTCGAGGTGCTCTACACCGTCGTCCCGTTCGTGGTGATCGCGGTCCTCTTCTACTACACCGCCGTCAGCGAGACCTTCGTCAACGACCTGTCGGAGGAGGACGAGGGCGGGCCCGACCTCGTCGTCGGGGTCGTCGGCTTCCAGTGGAACTGGCAGTTCAACTACGACCAGTTCCGGGGCCAGCAGTTCGGCGAGGCCGGCCTCCAGCCGCTGCAGGTGACCGGCCGCCCGGGAGCCCCGGCGGAGCTGGTGTTGCCGACGAACACCACCATCCGGTTCGTGGAGACCTCACCGGACGTCGTCCACTCCTTCTGGGTGCCCCAGTTCCTGTTCAAGCGCGACGTGATCCCGGGCCGCGTCAACCAGTTCGAGCTGACCGTGGAGCGGGAGGGCGTCTACATCGGGCGCTGCGCCGAGTTCTGCGGCGTCGACCACGACCGGATGAACTTCCAGGTGCGCGTCGTGCCGCCCCAGCAGTTCGACCTCTTCGTCCGGGACTCCGCCGCCTTCTACGAGCAGTACGCCCCCGACCCCCGCGTGGTCCCGGGCAACCAGCCCTTCGGCACGACCGCCGAGGCCGCAGCCGACCACGGTGCCAGCACCGAGCACGAGCACCTCACCACCACCGCCTCCGCTGGGAGCCCGTCATGACCTTGCTCCAGGACCCGCCCGCGAGCGCGCCCCACGGCCCGGGCGCCGGTCCCGACACGACCACCCGGGGGCGGAGCACTCCCGGAGCGCTCGCCGTCCGGGTGATGACGACGACCGACCACAAGGTCATCGGCAACGTCTACATGGTCTGGTCGTTCGTGATGTTCATCGCGGGCGGGCTCATGGCCATGGGCATGCGCGCGGAGCTCGCCCGCCCGGGCCTGCAGTTCATGTCGAACGAGCAGTACAACCAGTTGTTCACGATGCACGGCTCGGTGATGCTGCTGCTGTTCGCGACCCCGATGGCCTTCGGCATCGCGAACTACATCGTGCCGCTGCAGATCGGCTCGCCGGACATGAGCTTCCCCCGGCTCAACGGCTTCTCCCTGTGGCTGTTCGTCTTCGGCAGCCTCATCGTCCTGGCGGGTTTCCTGACGCCGGACGGCGCGGCCGACTTCGGCTGGTTCGCCTACGCGCCGCTCAACAGCATCATCCACTCGCCGGGAGTCGGCTCCGACCTGTGGCTCGTGGGCTTCGCCATCACGGGGCTCAGCACCATCCTCGGCTCGGTGAACATCATCACGACGATCATCACGCTCCGGGCACCGGGGATGACGATGTTCCGGCTGCCGATCTTCACCTGGAACATGCTCATCACGTCGGTGCTCGCGGTGCTGGCGTTCCCGGTGCTGTCGGCGGCGTTCTTCGCGCTCCTGGCCGACCGCCACCTCGGCGCGCAGATCTACAACGCTGAGCACGGCGGCCCGATCCTCTGGCAGCACCTGTTCTGGTTCTTCGGGCACCCCGAGGTCTACATCATCGCCCTGCCGTTCTTCGGTGTGGTGTCCGAGGTGATCCCGGTGTTCAGCCGGAAGCCGCTGTTCGGCTACAAGGGCCTGGTCTACGCGACCCTCGGGATCGGCGCCCTCGCCATGGCTGTCTGGGCTCACCACATGTACGCCACGGGCGCCGTGCTACTGCCCTTCTTCGCCTTCCTGTCGTTCCTCATCGCGGTGCCGACCGGGGTGAAGTTCTTCAACTGGATCGGCACGATGTGGCGGGGGCAGATCAGCTACGAGACGCCCATGCTCATGTCGGTCGGCTTCATGGTCACGTTCCTCTTCGGTGGCATCACCGGCGTGCTGCTGGCCGCCCCGCCGATCGACTTCCACGTCACCGACACCTACTTCGTCGTGGGCCACTTCCATTACGTGGTGTTCGGCACCGTGGTCTTCGCGACGAACGCGGCGATCTACTTCTGGTATCCCAAGTTCGCGGGCCGGATGTTGGACGACACGATCGGCAAGCTCCACTTCTGGACCCTGTTCATCGGCTTCCACTCGACCTTCCTGGTGCATCACTGGCTCGGGGCCCAGGGCATGGTCCGCCGGTACGCCGACTATCTGGCGACCGACGGCTTCACGACGCTGAACACGGTGTCGACCATCGGGTCCGTGGTCCTGGCCGCGTCCACACTGCCGTTCATCTACAACGTCTGGGTCACGCAGCGCCGCCCGCGCGTCCCGCTGCCCGACGACCCGTGGGGCTTCGGCAACTCGCTCGAGTGGGCGACGTCGTCGCCCCCGCCGCGTCACAACTTCGTGGCGCTGCCTCGCATCCGCTCGGAGCGGCCCGCGTTCGACCTGCACTACCCGCAGGTGGCGGGCAAGGTCGACTACCACGCCACGCCGGAGCTCCGGTGACCGAGCGCGTCCACACCGCCCAGGCAGGTCCGGCACGGTCAGGAGTCCGAGCATGAAGGTCGAGGGCGTCACGTTCGCCGCGGGAGCCGTCTTCTGGTTCGGCTCCGGGGCTGTCTACTGGGCCCTGTCGCAGGAGACCGTGGGCACCACGGGCCTGGTGTTCACCGGCTTCATGGCGACGATCGTGGGCAGCTACCTGCTCGCGACCGCCCGGCGCATGGAGCCGCGGCCTGAGGACCGCGGCGACGCCGACGTCAGCGACGGCGCGGGCGAGCTGGGCTTCTTCTCACCAGGGTCCTGGTGGCCGATCGCGATGGCGGGTGCTGCCACGATCATCGGCTTTGGGATGGCGTACGTCGCCTGGTGGCTCGTCATCATCGGTGTCGGGCTGATGCTCATGACCGTGGTCGGGTTGACGTTCGAGTACTACACCGGGCTCGGGCGCACGGACGGACAGCAGACCGCGCGTCACTGAGCACGCGCGAGGTGCTCAGGGTCCTCCGCGAGGGCTATACCGGGGGGAGACGGAGACACGGTCTCCGTCGCCCGCCGGCGTCTGCAGACCCGTGCGGTGCTCGCCCTCCCGGTCGGGACTCCGCCCTGCCGGGACCGGCCGTGCTGCAGGGCGGGATGCACGTGCCCCGCGTTCGCGGCGGCCGGGAGGCCTGGCAGTCGCCCGCGGCACGAGGCTGCGTCGCAGGGGCCAGCGCCCGGCGGAGGGGGACCGCGACGTCGGTGCGTTCGGGTCCGCGTCGGTGAGGCTCTGACGGTCCCCGAAGGAAGCCGTGCAGGTGTCCGTGCCAACGCCTGTGCTGGAACGGGCACGCCCGCGTCGCGAGGTGCCCCGCGTGGGCCTCGCCCTCGTCCCGGAGACGCTGTCGAGCCGTGGCGGTGACGTGTCCTCCGCCGTGCAGGTGCAGCACGACGCCCACGGCCGGTTCGGCGGCGACGTAGACGCGCAGGGGCATCTCACCGCCCTGCCCGGGAACGCTGGTGTCGATGACGGCGGCTACCGCCTCGCGGGCGCTGGCGAGGCCGGGGCGTCAGCCTCCGCCCCGGGCCTGAGCAACGGTCCCCTGGTGGTCGGGCACGACGGCGTCCGACTCCCGTCGGAGCAGGAACGCCGCCGCTGCCGGGTGCAGCAGCACCCGCCCACTGTCGCCGTCGGTCCTCGGGTGGTGAAGGCGGGGCCGGGGCAGCCCCGGTGGAGCCACCGCCGGGGCGGGCTGAGGGAGGGAGCGCATGTTCCGAACGTACGTCCCGGGGCCGCGTCGTGACGCGGAACGTCTGGTGGCGGTTCGGTCCGGCCTGGCGAGACGGCCAGCCAGCGTTGCTGCTGTGCCTGCGGGACGCGGATTCGGACGTGGTGGCCTTGCAGGAGTGCTGGGGAGCCGGGACGACCTCCGAGGCCCACGAGTTCGCCCGCGAGCTCGGGCTGCACGCCGCCTTCGTCGCGCCCAGCCTGCCGCCGGCCCCCGACCCGCCCGAGACCGCGGACCAGGTCGGGGTCGAGGTGGGCATCGGCCTGCTCAGCCGCTGGCCGATCCTGGACGTGCAGGCCGTGCCGCTGCCGGCACCGGGCGCCGGCTCCGGTCGCGGCAGTCGCCGTGCTGGCGCACCCCGCCGGACCGCTCCACGTCATCGCGGTCCGCCTGGAGTGGGAGCCCGCCTACACCGACGACAGGATCGCGCAGGCCGCGCGGTCGTCGACCTGGCCACCGACCCCGGCCACGGAGGGCCCGCTGCCAGTCGTCCTGTCGGGGGGCGTGTCGTGCGACGTGACCTGGACGTCGATCACCTGACGGTCGCCGAACGACCGGCGTGCGCACGGTCCGCCTCTATGGAATCAGCCGCCAGCACGGCAGCTGGGCGGGAGGGCGTCGCGCCGGACGGTCCCCGTCGGACACAGAAGAGCCCGGCTGTCCGCGTGGTCAGCCGGGCCCCTCGGGTCGAACAGGTGACTACTGCTGGCCGGCGGGCTCATTCCGGTCAGCGGGAGCGTTCGGGTCACTCGGCTGCTCGTCCGAGTGCTTCGTGAAGAAGCCCCCGACCGCGCGGCCCGCCGAGGACAGCATCCCCGGGTGGCGGCCGGTGGCCGCCGAGGCGGAGTGACCCGGCACACCGCGGTGGTCGCCGCCCGTGCCGGCCTCGTTGTGGCGCCCGCTCTCCAGCGCCCCGTGCTCGGCGTGGTCGCTCTCGACCGGCCGGAGCACAACCGACTCGATCCGGGGGACCGGGACGGTGACCTCGACGAACTCCCCGGTGGGCAGGCGCTTGATGACACCGGTCTCGATGCCGTGCCCGAACCGCTCGTGGTCGGACCGCTGGAGGCTCAGGCAGAGCCGGTAGGTGAGCCAGTACAGGATCGGCGGCACCACGATGAGCCCGAT
>JALYNB010000131.1 GCA_030773395.1 Actinomycetota bacterium | reverse complement strand
GAGCAGGTGACCGGGCTGGCCGGGGGCGGCAGCGTGGGCCGGCCGCACGTCGCCCGTGCGCTGGTGGAGGCCGGGGTGCTCGAGTCCGTGTCGGCGGCGTTCACGCCGCAGTGGCTCGCCGACCACGGCCGCTACTGGGTGCCCAAGGCCGAGCTCGACCCCGCCCACGCCGTCCGGCTCGTCAGGGACGCGGGCGGCGTGGCGGTGTTCGCCCACCCGCTCGCCAGCTCGCGCGGCGCGATCGTGGGCGAGGACGTCATCGAGGCCATGGCGGAGGCGGGCCTCGCCGGCCTCGAGGCGGACCACCCCGACCACCCCCCGGAGGCCCGGCGCCGGGCCCGGGAGATCGCGGCACGGCTCGACCTCGTCGTGACGGGGGCGAGCGACTACCACGGCAGCAACAAGGTGCAGGGGCTGGGCGCGGAGCTGACCAGCCCGGACGCCTACCGCGCGCTCGTCGAGCGCGCCACCGCCCTGGAGCCGGTCACGGGCTGACGCGGCGGGCGGACCGCCGCCGGTCGAGCAGCGCTGCGACCCCGACGTGGGGGACGGTCAGGCCGAGCAGCACCGCCAGCGCGGGCGCGGGAAGCCCGGCCGGGACGCGGCAGCGTTGAGCCCGGCGATGTCGAGCGCGGCCGCCGGGCCGCCCACGCCATGTACGAGGAGAAGGCCAGGCGGGAGTGGCGAGCGGCACCACGGCGACCGCCCCGGCCACCCGCGTGTCAGGGCAGCGGGAGGTGGCAGACCCGGGGGACGCGGCCGCGGGGTCGCAAGGAGGAGGCGCACGTGGTCAATGACCTCCAGCTCCACGCGCCGCCCGCCGGTTGACGCAGCGGCCCCCCACCGCAGGGGCACCGCGGTTCTTCTACGGCTGGTGGGTCGTCGCCGCCGTGTTCGTGATGCTCACCGTCTCCGCCGGGCTCGGCTTCTACAACCTCACGGTCTTCCTGCGCGCGCTGAGCTCCGAGCAGGGCTTCTCCGTGTCCGTCGTCTCCGGGGCGACCGCCGCGTTCTTCGGCGTCGTGGGGGTCGCGGGCGTGCCGCTGGCCGCGCTCCTGACCCGCTTCGACCCGCGGCTCACCATCGGGGCCGGGGCCGTGACCTGCGGGGTGTCGCTCGCCCTGCTCGGTCGGGTGACGCAGGTCTGGCAGCTGTACGGCGTCTACTGCCTGTTCGGGCTCGGATTCGCCGCGTCGTCCCTGCTGCCGGGCACGACGCTGGTCACGGCCTGGTTCGCGCGGCGGCGGGCGACGGCCCTCTCCGTGGCCACCACCGGCCTGAGCCTCGGCGGCGTGCTGGTGACGCCCTTCTGCGCGGCCCTGATCGAGGACCACGGCCTGCCGGCCGTGACTCCGTGGCTTGGCGTCGCCTACGTCGCCGGGGTGCTCCCCGTGACGGCCCTGCTGGTGCGTGCCAGCCCTGCCTCCCTGGGCCTGCGTCCGGACGGCGACGATGAGGACGTCCTCGGCCCCGCCGTCGCGGGGGGCGCGACGCGTGCCGAGGCGGTGCGCAGCCGCGAGTTCCGGGTGGTCACGGTCGTGCACCTGCTGGCGATGGTCGCCCAGGTGGGCGCCCTCGCACACGTGCTGAACCTCGTCGCCGGCCGGCTCGACGCCGGGCAGGCGGCAGCAGCCGTCTCGGTGATCGCGGTGTCGAGCATGCTCGGCCGCCTGGCGGGCGGGGTGGTCTCGCTCCACCTCGGCACCCGACCTTTCGCGGCCGCCATGCTCGTCGTCCAGGGGCTGGCCCTGGTCGTCCTCGGGCTCGGCGAGCGCGTCGAGGTGCTGCTGCCGGCCGCGGCAGTGTTCGGGTCGACGGTCGGGAACGTGCTCATGGCGCACCCCCTGCTGCTGTCGCAGGCCTTCGGGGTGCGGGACTACGCCCGCATCTTCTCGACGTCCAACCTCGTCGCGACCCTGGGGATCGCCAGCGGCCCCGCGGTCCTCGGGGTCGCGTACGACGTGACGGGCGGCTACGCGGTGCCCTTCGCCCTCGCCTCGGTCGCGTCCGTCGCTGCCGCGGGTCTGCTCGTCGCAACGCGCGGGGGTGCTGGGAGGCTGGCAGCGGCGGGGGGTCCGCCGGGACAGGAGGAACCCGCATGACCGAGCCGAGGGGGACGACGGCCGCGACCGTGCTGCCGGGCCAGCGCGACCGGCGCGGGCCGGCGAGCGTCAAGGCGGCGAGCTTTACCGAGTCGGTGATCCGGGAGATGACCCGCCTCGTTGCCGAGCACGGCGGCACCGCGGTCAACCTCGCCCAAGGCTTCCCCGACTTCCCCTGCCCGCCGGAGCTGAAGGAGGCCGCGAAGGCGGCCATCGACGGCGACGTCAACCAGTACGCGATCACGTGGGGCGCCCGCGACTTCCGGACCGCGATCGCGGACAAGGTGGCCCGCACCCACCCCGGCTGGACCGTCGACCCCGAGCGCGAGATCTGCGTGACCTGCGGCTCGACCGAGGCGATGATCGCCTCGCTGCTCGGCCTCGCCGACCCGGGGGACGAGGTCGTCATCTTCGACCCCGTGTACGAGAACTACGGGCCCGACGCGGTGCTGTCCGGCGCCGTGCCGCGGTTCGTCCGGCTGCACGAGCCCGACTGGTCGATCGACGAGGCCGAGCTGCGGGCCGCCTTCAGCGACCGCACGCGCGCGATCATCGTCAACACGCCGCACAACCCGACCGGGAAGGTGTTCACCCGCGCAGAGCTCGACCTCGTCGCCGAGCTCTGCACCACCTACGACGCCCTCTGCCTGACTGACGAGATCTACGAGCACATCCACTACCTGGGGCCGGGTGGGCACATCCCGCCGGCGACGGTGCCGGGCCTCGAGGACCGGACGGTCACGGTGAACGCGCTTTCCAAGACGTACGCCGTCACGGGCTGGCGGGTGGGCTGGACGATCGCGCCGCCCGCCATGACCGACGCGATCCGCAAGGTGCACGACTTCCTCACGGTCGGGGCGGCGGCCCCGCTGCAGGCGGCGGGCGTCGCGGCGATGGGCCTGCCCGCGTCGTACTACGACGAGGTGGCGGCGCACTACGGGGAGCGGCGGGACCTCCTCTGCGGGGTCCTCGCCGAGGCGGGGTTCCGCTTCCGGGTGCCGGACGGCGCCTACTACGTGCTGACCGACACCCGGGACGTCGACCCCGGGCGGGACTCGACGGCGTTCGCGCGACGGCTCGTACGGGAGGTCGGGGTGGCGGCCGTGCCGGGGGCCGCGTTCCACGTCGACCCGGCGGAGGGGCTGACACAGCTGCGCTTCGCGTTCCCGAAGCGGGCGGAGACGCTGCGCGCGGCGGCGGAGCGGCTGGGCACGCTGAGCCGCTGACCACCGGAGCCCGCCCGCGGGGTGTCCTGGTCCTCCTGTGACTGGTCGACTCGGGGGGGCGACTCGGCCGGGGCGAGGGTCAGCGGCAGCCGCGCTGTGGGGCTCGGCCCGCCCGCGCCAGCCCGGCGACGGCCAGCGCGGCGACGATCAGCAGTACGGCGACAGAGCCCGGGACGGTGGGTCCGGTCTGCGCGAGCTCGCCCTGGGGCTGGCCCTGCGCGGCGCTCGCCCGCTCGGCGACCCCGGCGCCGTAGGGGAGCGCTCCGGCCTCCCCGGTGACGGCACCC
>JALYNB010000130.1 GCA_030773395.1 Actinomycetota bacterium | reverse complement strand
CGTCGAGCGGCACTCCCCTCGCGACGACCGGGATGTCGCGGTCGTAGAGCCGGTCGCCGAGCACGACGAGGCGCAGCGCGGCGCTCTGGTCGCCTCTCCTGCATCGGAGTGCTGCACCGGGCACACGCCGCGCAGGCACACCAGCGCGACGTCGGCGACCAGCGCGCCGTACCGGCTGGGGTACAGCGACGACAGATGGGCGAGCAGCCGGGGGAAGTCGCCGTACGACGCGGGGATCGGCCGCCACTCGGCGCTCGACCTCCTCATCGGAGCCGGAAGCGGCGCCGCCGGCAGCCCGCGGTCCCGGTGCCGGAAGTCACGGATCGTGCTGGTCGACGCCCGCGACACCGACAGTGGCGAGCAGGAGCTGCTGGACCGCTCCGCCCTTCAAGCGAACCCCGGTGCCGGACGTGGACGCCGCGACGCTGCCGGACGGGGAGCTGTACCTGCACATCGACGTCGACGCGTGCGACCCCGGGCAGGTCCCCAGCCTGCTCTACCCGGTGCCCGGCGGGCCGGGCTGCGGCGCCGGTAGACGATCGGCGATCGGCGATCGGCGATCGGGGCGGTCATATGCGGGGTCGGCGCCAGCGGTGGCCTTGGTACGGGGTTTGGCCGTGCGCAGTGCGTGGGCGCCGATAGCCAGCCAGAGCAGGTTGAGCGCGGCGGACGGCCAGGCGCCGTGGGCGGCCCCGTTGACGGCCAGGGCGGCGGAGCCGGCCAGGTTGAGCGTGCGGTACGCCGGGCTGCGGGCCTGGACCCCGGCGGCGGTGAGCAGGGCGTAGGCGAGCAGCAGCGCGAGCGCCCCAGCCCAGCCGAGGACGTCGAGAGCGATCACGAGGTGCCCGACGGCACCTGGTGGTCAGGGACGGCGGCGTAGGCGCGGACGAAGGGAAGGTGCCGAAGCCGGCGAAGCGCGGCGGCGCCGCGGTGAACCGGGCACCCGCCGGAGGCAGCTGAGACAGCCCGGTGAGGTGCTCCACCACCGGGATGCCGGCGCCGAGCAGGATCGTGTGCCCGGGCCGCTGCCCGCCGCCAGTGGTGTCGTCGATGTTGACCGCGTCGATACCGACCAGCCGCGCGCCACGCTCGGCCAGCCAGGGGGCGCCGGCCTCGGTGAGGTAGGGGGCGTCGCGGGCGTAGTCCGGGGTGCCCCAGGCGGCGTCGCCGCCGGTGTGCTGCAGCACCGCGCGCCCCGCGACCTCGTAGGGCGCGAGCGCGGCGGCGTCCACCGCGCGGGCATGGCTCCCGGTCGTGCGGACCACAACGGCGGGCAGGTTAGCGGCAGTCCGGCGAGGTCGGGCCCGTCGGCGTAGCGGTGGTAGGGGCTGTCCAGGTAGGGCGTCGCGGTGGTCTCCACCAGCAGCTCGACCTCACCGGCGACCTCCGCCGCCGCAAGCACCCGAAACCCGTCCAACCCGAGCAGTACTGCCGTCGGACTACTGTCTCCACTCACCTGGGGCCTCGATCTTCCGTGTACTTGGTCGTCACGGATCGTGAGGCCCCAGGCCCCTTCTCAGGCCCAGGACAGAGAGCGTGTCCCCCAGCGCCTACCCATGATCATGGCGAAGAGCCCTCAAACGCCTCCGCCTGCGGCTCCTATCCGCCGCCGGCCGACTCGCCCACTCCGGCCGCCGCGTCACCCTGCACCTCGCCCGCACCGGACCCTGGACCCGCCTCCTGCTCGACGGCCTTCACCGCCTCCGCGCCCTGCCCGCCCCCGGCTGACCACGTTTCCCCCGCCCCGGCAGCCCCGCACCGCCCCCGGCCACGGAACCGGCGCCCACCCGAGGCGAGACCCGGGCTGCTGTCACACCCTCCCGCCAGAATCACCCCCACGCGCCGCGAACAACGCGGTGATCATGACGGTCGGGCAGCCCATGAAACATCCGGGCTAGCGGATCTTCTTCGTCGTCGCCGACGCGGTGACTGCGGCGGGTGCAGGGCCGTCGCTAGCAGCTCACGAGGTGCGGGTTGGTGTGTTTACCCGGCGTCGGTGTCCGTGCTGCTGCGCGAGCCAGAGCGCCACGTCCGCGCTGGGGATCGGGCGGGACAGCAGGTAGCCCTGGAACTCGTCGCACCCCAGTTCCAGCAGACGCTGGCGCACGTCGGGTGTCTCGACGCCCTCCGCAACCACGTTGAGGCCGAGGTCGTGCCCGAGGCTGACAATCGAACGGGCGACAGCCTCGTCCTTCCCGTTGTCGATCAGGTGCGTGACGAACCCGCGGTCGATCTTGAGGCTGCGCACGGGAAGGGACTTCAGGTAACTGAGCGAGGTGTAGCCGGCCCCGAAGTCGTCGATCGAGACGGCGACGCCCATCGCCTGGAGCCGACGCAGGGTGTTGGCCGCCCCGGCCGGGTCGATCATGACGGCCGTCTCGGTGATCTCCAGTTCCAGGGCGTTGCCGGGTAAGCCTGCGTCGGCGAGCACCTGCATCACTTGGCTAGGGAACGCGTCCTCCAGAAGCGTGGCCGGCGCGATGTTGACCGCCACGTCCACCTCCCAACCCTCGGCACGCCAGGCGGCGCACTGGGCGACGGCCGTTCGAAGCACCCAGGCGGTGAGGGGCCGCATAAGCGCGGTCCGCTCCGCCAAGGGGATGAAGGCCCCAGGTGCCAGCAGCCCGCGTTGGGGGTGCTCCCACCGGACCAGGGCCTCAAAGCCGACGGTGCGCCCCTCCCGCAGGGACATCTTGGGCTGGAAGTGCAGACGCAGCTGGCCCTCCTCGATCGCGTTGCGGAGTTGAGACAGCAAGCCGAGCTGCTCCTCGTCGTGCGGGTCCTTGGCCTCGTCGTACAGCCGCACCCCACCGCCCTCGCGCTTTGCCTGGTACATGGCTACGTCCGCGCGGCGCAGGAGCGCGTCGAGGTCCTGTCCGTGCTCGGGCGCAACCGCCACGCCGATGCTGGCTCCGACTTCCAAAGTGACGCGGTCGACACTGAACGGACGGTGCAGCGAATGGCTGATCTGCTCGGCGGCGCGTACGGCCGCGTCGGTGTCCGGCATGTCCTGAAGCAGGACGGCGAACTCGTCCCCGCCCAGGCGTACGACTACGTCGTCTGGCCGCGCCGCCTTGCGTAGCGTGGTGGCGACCTCCACGAGCAGCTTGTCGCCCACGGCGTGCCCGAGCGTGTCGTTGACGGTTTTGAAGCCGTCGAGGTCCAGCAGCAGGAGGGCGACCTGCCCCTGCCCCTGGTCCCTCCGTCCGCTGCGGGCCAGCAGCCGGTGGCTGGCCGACGCGAGCAGCGTCCGGTTGCCTAGGGCAGTGAGCGGGTCGTGAGTCGCCTCGTGCTCCCGACGCAGCAGCCGGCGGCGGACCACCACCGCCAGGATGGTCAGGACGACCATCAGCAGGCCGGCTCCCCCGTACAGCCAACGCGCCGTCGTCGCCAGGGAAGCGGCGATCTCGTCCTGCGGCAACAGCACCTCCGCTACCAGGCCGCTCGGCAGATCCTCCTCGTTCTCCGGCTGCATGAGCACGGTGGCAGTCGCGACAGCCCGGTCCGCGTCGTGCTCGAACTCGACGTGCGGCCGCCCGGCGAGCACGGCAACGAGACCCGTCCGCTCGTCGGCGCTGAGCTCCTCGGGGTCGTCGTTGTCGCTGTACAGCAGGTCGCCGTCCTCATCCCAGAGCTGCAAGCCGACCAATCGGCCCTCGGCCTGGAGGAGCCTGACGCCTTCGTCGATGGTCCGCTGGACCTCGTCGCGAAGTTCATGTACGTCCGCGTCCTGTCGACGCAAGTGAAGCTCCAGCAACAGCTCGCTGATCAGCTCGGCATCAGCGATGCCCTGTCGCAGCGTCCGGTCGCTCTGCTGTCGCTCCAGGCTCGTGGCCAGACCGGCGAGTGCGAGCACGGCGACCACGAGGCCGAAGCTCAGCAACCGCCACGAGGTCAGCGTGCGCAACATGAAGAGTCCTTCGGGTCTGACCACGCGGACCGTCCATCGAAGTCCTCCGTAACCTCGGATCTCTCCCCGACCGGCCTGAGAGCCGCGACGGGGTATCACCCGAAGGGGGCTGAGCAGGCTAAAGCTCAGAGGAGATGCGCAGTCGCCGTCAGCAGCGCCCTGGCCGTCAGGAACGCCCGCCTAGGACCGCGAGTAACGCCGGCTAACAGCTGCGCGGCCCGTGTCCGGTAGCCGACCGGTCAGCGACACATGATCACGGCCCGGCTGGCCCGTCAGCAGGATCGGGACCGGCCGTCCCAATAGACCCGTCCGATTTGTTGTCCCGCTTGAGTACCTCATACGGCACACTCGCCGGCGTGACGGGACTGAAGATCGGTTACGCCCGGGTGTCGACGGTCGGGCAGGACCTCACCGCGCAGCGCGACGGCCTGACGGCGCTCGGTGTCGACGCGGAGCGGATCTACGTCGACCACGGCCTGACCGGCACCAGCCGCGTGCGGCCTGGTTTGCGCGAGGCGCTGGCCGCCTGCCGCGCCGGCGACACGCTCGTGGTCACCAAGCTGGACCGGCTCGCCCGGTCGCTGCCCGATGCCCGGGACATCGTCGAGGATCTGACCCGGCGGGGGGTGCGGCTGCAGCTCGGCGGCTCGGTGCACGACCCGACCGACCCCGTCGGTCGGCTGCTGTTCAACGTCCTGGCGATGGTCGCCGAGTTCGAGGCCGACCTGATCAAGGCCCGTACTCGCGAGGGGATGGCCGTGGCCCGCGCGGCCGGCAAGCTCCGCGGGCGCAAGCCCAAGCTCACCCCGGCCCGCGAGGCGCTGCTGGTCGAGCTGCACCGCACCGGGCAGAAGAGCCCGTCCGACCTTGCCGAGTTGTTCGGGGTCGGGCGCTCCACGGTCTACCGAGCCCTTCAGCGCGCCGCCAGCGGCACGGCCTCCGCGGGCCCCGCAGGGGCAGCCCCGGCCACGTAGCGCCGTCACAACCGCGCCATCTACCGCTGCAAGTCACAGACTCGGGCTCGGCTGGCGCGAGACCCGTCCCGCAACGGGTCGTTGCGACACCGAACTGGCGCCGGACTGTTGTGCTCCCGCACGATCAGCATCGTGATGTCCCGGTCCGGCCCTGCCGGTCCCTGGGTCACCGGCCCCGGCGACGCCGGCGGCTAGTCCGCTACCGGCGCCGATCCGCTGCCGGCGCCAGCTCCGCTCCTGCCGGGCGTCCTCGGACCCGATCATCGGCCGGTGGGCGTGGTCGC
>JALYNB010000129.1 GCA_030773395.1 Actinomycetota bacterium | reverse complement strand
CCGCCGGGCTGTCGCCGGCGGACGTCGTGCACGTCAACGCCCACGCCACCTCCACGCCGGTCGGCGACGTGGCGGAGGCCGCCGCGATCCGCCGGGCGCTCGGCGACGCGGTCGACCAGATCGCCGTCACGTCGAACAAGGGGAGCCTCGGCCACCTGCTCGGCGCCGCCGGGGCGGTCGAGGCGATCGCGAGCCTGCTCACCCTGCGCGAGAAGGTCGTCCCGCCGACGCGGAACCTCGACGACCCCGACGACGACGTGCGCCTCGACGTGGTGACCGTCTCTCCGCGCGAGCTCACGCGCACCGGCGCGGCCGTGTCGGACTCGTTCGGGTTCGGCGGCCACAACGTGGCGCTGGCCTTCCTGCCCGCCTGACCGCGGGACGCGACGGTTGATCGACAGCACGCTGCTCGCCTGCGGGCGTGCTGTCGACCAGCCGGGCGACCGGTAGCGCGCTGTCGATCAGTCCTGGAAGCGGCCGTCCGAGCGGATCACCCGGCAGAGGTGGGTGACGGGGGAGCGCTCCCGCCCTGGGGCTCCTCGGCCGTCATCAGCCGCACGATCTCCTCCCGGTCATGGGCTGACGGCAGCCCCCAGCCGGGGCGGTAGCCGTACACCTCCCGCAGGGGGGTGGAGGCGGTCCGGCCGTCGAGCACCTCGACGTCGTCCGGGCTGATCAGAGCCGGGTGCTCCACCCCGCACGCCTCCGCGACCTTGACCAGGTCGCGGCGGAGCGTCTTGACGTACGTCGCCGCGCGCACCGACTTCAGCGCCGGGTCGAGCCCGTGGGCGAGCCACGCGTTCTGGGTGGCCACGCCGGTGGGGCACGTGTCGGTGTGGCACTTCTGGGCCTGGATGCAGCCGATCGCGAGCATGGCCTCGCGGGCGACGTTCACCATGTCGCACCCCAGCGCGAACGCCACCACCGCGTTGTCGGGCAGGCCCAGCTTGCCCGCTCCCACGAACGCGACCTGGTCGGCGAGGTCGCGCTCGGCGAAGGCCCCGTAGACCCGGCTGAAGCCGAGCTGGAAGGGCAACGACACCGAGTCGGTGAAGATCAACGGGGCGGCTCCGGTCCCGCCCTCGCCCCCGTCGACGGTGACGAAGTCCACGCCCCGGCCCGTGCTGACCATGAGGTCGGTGAGCTCCTGCCAGAACTCCATGTCGCCGACCGCCGACTTGATGCCGACGGGGAGCCCGGTCTCCGCGGCGAGCAGCTCCACCCAGTCGAGCAGGCTGTCGGGATCGGTGAACTCGGCGTGGCGGGAGGGGCTGATGCAGTCACGGCCCGGCTCGATGCCGCGGGTGGCCGCGATCTCCGGGGAGACCTTGGCGGCGGGCAGCAGGCCGCCGAGCCCGGGCTTCGCGCCCTGGCTCAGCTTGACCTCGAGGGCGCGGACGGGGGCGCCGGCGACGAGGTCCTTCAGGCGGCTCAGCTCGAAGCGGCCGGAGGTGTCGCGGCAGCCGAAGTACGCCGTACCGATCTGGAACACGAGCTCACCACCGTGGCGGTGGTGGGGCGAGAGCCCGCCCTCCCCGGTGTTCTGCAGGCAGCCTGCCAGGGCCGCACCCCGGTTCAGCGCCTCGACCGCAGGCCCCGACAGGGACCCGAAGCTCATCGCGGGGATGTTGACGACGGAGTCGGGACGGAAGGCTTGGGCCCGTCCCCGCGCGGCGCCCACCACCTTCGCGGAGGGCAGTCGCACTTCGTAGCCCGCTGTCGGCGCCGACCGGGGGGCGGCACGGGCGAACGTGCGGTGCTTGATGACCGGGTAGCCGGCGGTGTACTCGACGTCGTTGTCGGTGCCGAAGCCGAAGTAGTTGTTCTCCCGCTTGGCCGACGCGTAGACCCACCGGCGCTGGTCGCGGGTGAAGGCCGCTCCTCGTTGTTGCCGGCGACGACGTACTGCCGCAGCTCGGGCCCGATCGCCTCGATGAGGTAGCGCGCCCGCGCGAGCAGCGGGAAGTTGCGCAGCAGCGCGTGCTCCCGCTGCACGAGGTCGTGCACGGCAACCGCGGCGGCGGCGGCCACGCCGGCCGCCGC
>JALYNB010000128.1 GCA_030773395.1 Actinomycetota bacterium | reverse complement strand
GGACCCTGCAGAACTCAGCGTGGCTGTGACCTCCAGCAAGGGGCCGCGGCAGTGGTCCGGTGGAGACCCGGGGTGCGCCGATCACCGTCCCAGACGATCACCGGCCCCACCAGGGTCCTCCAGTGAGAGGGTCACAACGCAATCGGCGCAGGCGGAGAGCAGGCCGCCCACGCGCCGTCAGCCGAGCTGCCGCACCGCCCACCAGGCGAACGGCGTCAGGTGCCGCCGTGTCGCGGCCGCCACCTCCACCCACTCCGGTTCCGGCTCGCCGGAACCGGCGCTCACGTGCGGCTCCTCGTCGTAGGCCAGCCGGGACAGCACGCCCACGTGGTGGAGCAGGGCGTCGGCGCCGCCCGGGTCGGCGTACCGGAACGCCACCGACCGCACGGCGAGCAGCTCGGTCTGCCCGGGCTCGACCGCCAGGCCGCACTCCTCCCGCAGCTCGCGGACCAGCGTGTCGGCCGGGTCCTCGTACGGGTCGACCGCGCCGCCCGGCAGGTCGAGCCGACCCACGTACGGCCCGTCGACCTTCGGCACCAGCAGCAGTCGCAGCCCGGACGCCGAGGCTGCGGTGACGACGCCGTACGCGCCGAGGCGGAAGGGGTCCCGAGGCATGACCGGACCCTAGAGGGCTGCCGACCCTGCCGGGGTCAGCACGTGACGCGCGGGTAAGGACCGCCGCGTGGAAATCCCCTTCGCGTCGTCACCGCGGTGCAGCGTCGGCATCGAGTGGGAGCTCGAACTGGTCGACCGCACCAGCCGGCAGCTGACCAGCGCAGCGACCCCGATCCTCGGCGAGATCGGCGCGGCGCACGACGACGGCGAGCACCCGAAGGCCAAGCACGAGCTCCTCGAGTCGACCATCGAGGTCATCAGCGGGGTCAGCAGCACGGTCGGCGAGGCGACGACCGACCTCGCCGGCACAGTTGCGGAGGTGGTGGCCGCTGCCGAGGCCCGCGGGGTCGGGCTGCTCTGCTCCGGCACCCACCCGACGACCGACTGGCGCACACAGGACGTCACGCCGAACCCCCGCTACGCGAAGCTCGTCGAGGAGATGCAGTGGCTCGCCCGCCGACTGCAGATCTTCGGGGTGCACGTGCACGTCGGCGTGCGCGCGCCGGAGAAGGTCATCCCGATCGTCAACGCGCTGACGACGTACGTGCCGCACCTGCTCGCGCTGTCCGCGTCGAGCCCCTACTGGGTCGGCCAGGACACCGGCCTGGCGAGCGCGCGGTCGAAGGTCTTCGAGGGGCTGCCGACCGCGGGCCTGCCCTACCAGCTGTCGGGCTGGCCGCAGTTCGAGCACTACATGGAGACGCTGATCGCGGCGCGCACGATCCGCAGCGTGCGGGAGGTCTGGTGGGACATCCGCCCGCACCCCGGCTTCGGCACCGTCGAGCTGCGGGTCTGCGACGGGCTGCCCACGCTGCGGGAGGTGGGGCTGGCCGCGGCGCTGTCGCAGTGCCTGGTCGAGCGACTCGACCGCCAGCTCGACCAGGGCTACACGCTGCCGACCCCCGCGGCTTGGGTGGTTCGGGAGAACAAGTGGCGGGCCGCCCGCCACGGCCTCGACGCCGAGATCGTCGTCGACGACCACGGCACCACCCGCCCGCTCCGGGACGCGATAGTCGACCTGGTCGAGGACCTCGAGCCGCTCGCCCGCCGGCTCGGCTGCGCGCAGGAGCTGGCCGTCGTGGAGGAGGTGCTCGAGGGCGGGTCCAGCTCCGAGCGGCAGCGCGCCGCCGCCGCGGCTGCGGGCGGCGACCTCACGGCTGTCGTCGACAGCCTGCTGGAGGAGTTCCGGACCGACCGGATCGGGGCGCGGGGCATGGACAGGTCACCCGCGGGCGCCCCGGGCCCGGGCGGCGGGGCCGGGGTCGGCGGCGTCGGTACCGTCGCACGGTGAGCCCGGACCACCCGCGCGACGGCGCGCCGCCGCGGGGCCCGGCTCCCGAGTCACTCGCCCTCGCCGCGCACCTCGACCGGGTGATCGCCGCGGAGGGGGAGTCGCTGGTCGCCGTACGACGGGACCTGCACACGCACCCGGAGCTCGGGCGGCAGGAGGTGCGCACGGCGGCCCTGCTCACGGAGCGGCTGAAAGCCGCCGGCCTCGACCCCCAGCCGGTGGCCGGCTCCGCCACGGCCCTGGTCTGTGACATCGGGGAGGGCGAGGGGCCGACGGTCGCGCTGCGCGCGGACATGGACGCGCTGCCGCTGTCGGACGACAAGGACGCGCCCTACCGCTCGAGGGTCCCCGGGGTCTGCCATGCCTGCGGGCACGACGTGCACACCGCCGTCGTTCTCGGCGCCGGCCTGGCGCTCGCCGGGCTCGCCGACGTGCTGCCCGGCCGCGTGCGCCTGCTGTTCCAGCCGGCCGAGGAGCTCATGCCTGGCGGGGCGCTCGACATGATCAAGGGACGTGCCCACGAGGGTGTCGAGAGGGTCTTCGCGCTGCACTGCGACCCGAAGCTCGAGGTCGGGCTCGTGGGCGTGCGGACCGGGCCGATCACCGCCGCAGCGGACCGCCTGGAGGTGCGGCTGTCCGGTCCGGGCGGGCACACCGCGCGGCCGCACCTGACCACCGACCTCGTGTACGTGCTCGGCAAGGTGCTGACCGAGGTGCCGGCCGGGCTGTCGCGGCTCGTGGACCCCAGGGCCGGGATGAGCCTCACCTGGGGCGCCGTCGCGTCCGGGCAGGCGCACAACGCCGTGCCGAGCACGGGCTTCGCGCGAGGGACCGTCCGGGTGCTCGACCGGCGGGCTTGGCAGCAGGCCCCGGAACTGGTGCGGACCCTGATCGACGCGGCGGTGGCACCGTACGGGGCGGAGGTGGAGCTGCGCTACATCCGCGGCGTCCCGCCCGTCGTCAACGACGCGCGGTCCGTCGCCCTGCTCGAGGCCGCAGCGGTCGAGGCGCTCGGCGCGGGCAGCGCGGTGCCCACGGAGCAGAGCCTTGGCGGCGAGGACTTCGCCTGGTTCCTGGAGCGCGTCCCCGGGGCGCTCGCCCGGCTCGGAACGCGGGCCGCCGGCGAGGTGGGGCGCCACCTCGACCTGCACAGCGGCAGGTTCGACGTGGACGAGCGCGCGATCGAGGTCGGCGTCCGGCTGCTGGTGCACACGGCCGTCCGGGCGCTGCGCGGCGGCTGACCGGCGCGTCGGCTCGTTGTCCACAGGCACCGGATCGACGATCCTCCCGCGCTGCCCGGACCGTCTACCGTCCCCGGCCGTACGAGGGGGTGACGGGATGAGCGGGTTCCGGGTCGAGCCAGAGGAGCTCACCGACCGGGCGGGGCGGCTGCGCGGCGCGGCCGAGGGACTGCGTCTCACCGCGGGGGCCTGCGGCCTGGACGCGGGGCGGCGGCTGCGCGGCGGCCTCGACGAGGCGCTCGCCGCCTTCGTCGAGCGCTGGCGCGACGGGCACTCCGCGCTCGCCGGGCGGACGGAGGAGGTCGCGCTCCGCCTGGGCCAGGCCGCCGAGGTGTATGCGGAGGTCGACCGCGAGGTCGCGAGGGGGGCCGGGGCGTGACCGGGGGGATCGGGGCGCTCGAGGCGGCCGTGGGCGACCCGGGTGCGGTCCGCGGTGTCGCCGGCGAGCTCCGGCGCAGAGCCGGGGCCCTGACCGAGGAGGCGGAGAGGCTGTCGGTTCTGTCCCGCGGCGAGTGGGAGGGGGCGGCCGCGGTCACCTTCACCGCGCTCGCGCTCACGCTGCCGGAGGAGCTGCGCCGGTCCGCGACTGCGTCCGCGACGGTGTCGGCGGCTCTCGAGCGGTACGCCGACGCGGTGGCGTCGGCCCAGGCCGCCCTGCCCGGGCTCCGCGACCGGGCGCGGGCGGCGTCGGCCCGGTA
>JALYNB010000127.1 GCA_030773395.1 Actinomycetota bacterium | reverse complement strand
CCGGGTGGTGCTGGTCGTGACCGTGGGGGGTCGGGTGGTCAGGCTGGCGTGAGTTCGGGTGGCGGCCGGCCGACCGCGGTGAACAGCTCCTGCCAAGCGGTCTCCCAGGGCCAGTGCTGCGGGAGGTGCAGGGTGAGGCGGCGGGCGGACCGGGCGAGCCGCGCGGGCACGGTGATCAGCTGGGCGCGGATCGTGCCGGTGGTCGCCTTCGCGTGGAACGCGGAGGCCAGGGCGCCGGCGGCGCGGGTGGGGTTGAACGCGACTGCGGCGAGGACGAGCCACGCGGCGTTCGCGGTGAACTTCCCCGAGGGTAGGTGCGCCAGCGGCCCGTTCTTCAGGTCGGCGATGACCTGCTCGATGATCGCGTGCTCGCGGTGCGCTTTCTCCGCCTGCACCAGCGGCAGTGGACTGTCGGTGAACCCCAGTTCGACCGGCGGGCCGCCGTTCACCTTCTCCTCCCTGCAGGACCCGTGGCGTATGCCCTCGTGGGCGCGGGCCGGGTCACCAGCCTGCCGGCGGGTGTACGCGCTGCTCTAGCACGAGTAGGTCCATCGTGCGGGTGAGGAACGAGGCGACCTGCTCCCGTCGCACCGGCTGGTCTGGGCTGAACAGGCGGGGTGAGGTCCCGTTGGCGATGCCGGCGGCGCCGGCGGCGTCGGCTGCGCGCTCGTGTGCCCCGCCCGTGTCGTCGTCGAACAGGTCGGTCCCGGCCGGGAGGGGCTCGCCCCGGAGGCGCCCGGTGGCTCGTATGAGTAGCGAGACGAGCTGCCCGCGGGTCAGCTGGTCGTCCACCGCGGCCCGGCCGTTCGCGGTTCCGGTGAGCAGACCGGCCGCGGCGAGCGCGTTGACGGCTGGCTCGTGGACCGACCTGTCGTCGTCGCGGAACGCGTCGGGAGGGTCGGCGGGCAGGGCGCCGTCAGCCGCGCGCAGGAGGCGGAGCAGCGCGGTCGCTGCCTGCCCGCGCGTCATGGGCGCGGCCGGGGAGAAGCGGCCGTCACCTGTGCCGGCCAGCAGTCCCCACCAGCTCGCGCAGTTCACCGCGGCAGCGTGGCGCGTCTCCCAGGGCAGCACGTCGGCGTACTGCCCTGGTGGGGGGACTAGGTCCTCGGGGCAGCCCGCGTAGGGCAGTCGCGCCCAGGCGGAGCCCGGCACGCCGTCGATGCCGAGCGACGAGGCTCCCTCACCGACGGCGTTCAGCGCGAAGAGCCGGACGAGGTAGGTCGTGCCGTCGTGCAGGCCGTCGATGCGCAGCTCGGTTGCGTCTGGGGGCGCGGTGGCCTCACGCTTTCCCCCGGCGGTCTCCAGGACGGCCCGGTAGCCCGTCAGGGGCTGCCCGTAGTCCGGGGGCTGCCACCGCAGCGTCAAGCTGCCCGGCCCGGGGACGACGTCGAAGGTCCGCGCCGGGTGCGGCTCCCGAGGGGGTGTTGGGTCGAGGGGCGCCTGCGCGGCACCCCGGCATGCGGGTTGCGCGGCGCCGGGCGCCACCTCGGCGCGGGGCAGGGGGTCGCGGGGGACCAGCAGGAAGCCGCGGTCCCGACCGTCCCGCAGGCCCAGTCCGACGACCCGGCCGCCGGCGTCGACGTCGTTCGCCTGGAGCAGCGCCTGCCAGCCTGCCGCGGGGTCGACGAGCCCGCCCAAGGGCTCTGCGTGACCGCCCGGCAGCGCCCGCCAGGCCTCGCTGTTGAACGGCTCCCCGGGGTAGCCGGTGCTGCCGACGACGACACCGCTGTCGTTAACCCCGGTGGCCCAGGGGTCTCGGGTCATCGTGCCGAGGTCGGCGGCGGTGCCGTCTCGCCACAGCACGGCGTGAGCGCCGATCCTGCCCGCGACCACTCCGCCGGGGCTGACCGCCGTCGCCTCCCGGGGCGCGACGGCGTCGAAGCCCGCGGCTGGTGGCGACAGCCGGACCAGCCGACCGACGCACCAGAGGGCCGCCACCGGCCCGCCGCCCTGCACCGCACTGCCGACGATCTGGCCCGCGTCGTTGACCTCGGCGGCCCAGCTCGAGCGGGACGCAAGCCGGACAAGGGGTTCGGGGGGAAGCCACGAGGCGGCGATGGAGTCCACCGCCCAGCCGCCGCGGCTCCCGACGAGCCGGCCAGCCGAGTCGACGTCCGCCGCGTCCACGGGGAACTCCTCCCCGGAATCGTCCCGGTGGGTCGGCCACTCCAGATGGCGCCCCGGGGCGCCCGACGACCAGCGGAAGGCACGCCGGTCGCTGAGGTCGCCGCCGCGCTCCAGGACCCCGACGACGGTGCCGTCGGCGGCCACACCCTTGATGAACACGCGGGGGGCGCCCAGGCGCTCATTGAGGTTGGCGAGGGTGCCGGTGGCGGGAGTCCACGCGTAGCTGACCACCCGCGTGGCCGGGTTCACCCACACCCCGTCGGAGGCAGTGGCGAGCACGACCGGTCCGTCGGGGCCGTCGACGAGGGCGACCGCCTGACCGGCGGTCGTCCCCGCCGGCAGCGGCACGACGACCGCGTCGTACGCCGCGGTGTCCGCGGACGCGACCAGCGGGGTGCCCGTCGCGACGGCCAGGAGCGCGACCGCGGCGGTACACAACGTCAGCCGTAGCCGGCGGGCGGCACGGACCATCACGGGACCCCCAAGGGAAGCACCGACGGCGGCCCGCCCGTCAGGTGGGCGGACAGACACGAGCGCGGACGTCGTGCCCGGCGCCAACGCCCGGCTCGTCACGCGTGGCCCCGCGAGCATGGCACTGCCGCCCCGCCGGCGCAGCCCGGTCACCCGGATGGAGCAGTGTGGTTGGAGACTCCGGCTCGACCGTAGGGGGATGTGAATGCGTCGCTGAAGTCGACGGCTCGGGGTGGGCATGATTGTCCTAGCCGTCCTTGGGCTCTGGGCACTCTTCCGGGATGAGGACCCAGCCGACTACTGCCGCGACAGCCCCCGGACCACGATCATCGCGCAGGCGTACTGCGGGCGCTCGGACGAAGGCCCCAGGGTAAGGCCGTGAGCACTGCTTTGAGCTCGGCCTCACCAACGCCCGGACCGAGGGCGCTACACCGTGAGATGAAGCGGGTGAAACGTGCCGCCCGCTGGTTATCGGCGTGTGGCGGCCTTCAGCGATTCGGCGGCCGTCAGCAGGGACGCCCCCAGCAGGACGCTGTCCTTCACGAGGAACTGTCCTGTCATCGATAGCTTCGGGGCTTTCCGGCCTTCCTGCCAGACTCCCGGCGTCGTGGCGAGGAAGCTCAGCGTTGTGAGGAAGGTCCCCACAGCGCTCAGGCTGCCGATGGTGGATAAGCGCGGCGCGATCGGCTTCGCGGCGATCGCCGAACCCATGGCGATCTCCGCTACGCCTATCAGCCGTGCCACCCGCCGCTCGCCCAGCCTCTTCAAGAGTGGGGAGAACAGTGGGCTCGACGAGGTCAGCGGCCGAATATTCTCAACCTCGTAGTCTTCGAACTTCAGCAGCCCGATCCACAACAGGTTGAGCGCCAATCCGGTGCGTAGGGCCGTGGACCCTGCCGACTCCAGCTTCGTCGTCGGTGTGTGCGAGATGGTCATCCCTATCTGATCCTCTCGTGTCGATGAACGGAGGCACGGTAGCGTCCCGTCCGCGGTAAATGACGACGGACGTAGGTTCCACTCGAAGCCGCCAAGCTCTTCGAGGAAACGGTCAGGACGTGACGAGTCGGGGCGGTCATCATTGGTAGCCCTCCGGTCGGTGCTGTTCTGTGTCAGGGCGGGCCGACGGCATCCGCGACCCGCCACCCGCCCGGATGCCCACACCGCGGGCAGACCCCGGCGGCCACCTCCGCGGCGCCGGCCCCGCTCAGGTCCGCCGCGCCGGACGGCAGCTCCACCCCGAGCCCGCGGCGCAGCATAGCCAGCGCCCGCTGGGTGACCTGCACGTCGATACGAGCACGAAGCCGTGGAACGTGGCGGCGAAGCAGTGCACCTCGGTCGGCACGCCGGCGACGAGCAGCCGCTGCGCGTAGTCCAGCCCCTCGTCGCGCAGCGGGTCGAGCTCGTTGACGGTCAAGTACGTCGGCGGCAGCCCGGACAGGTCCTGCATGCGCGCGGGGGCGGCGTACGGCGTCGCGTCCTGCCCGCCGAGGTAGAGCTCTTCTGCGCGTTCGCCAGGTGCCAGACGGGTGTGTCGGCGCCGGTGCGCATTGAGTGGGTCTACCCCCAGCGCAATGCGGAAGCAGATACGCCTGGTCACACGCGTGGACCCCAAGGGGGCCCATCGAGGACCCGGCGGGACCGCCGATAACTCAGATTATGCTACTACGAGTGACATAATCTAGCATCGCGTGGCAACGGTTGTGTACTTCACACACGACCTGGAGAGCTACCGGGACGCGGGCCTCGGGTTCTACTTCGACCTCGAGGCCGAGGCACCGGGGCCGCTCTGCCGCACGACGGAGGAGCTGGTCAGCGTGCTGCAGGAGCCCGACCGCCTCACGGAGGATCACGCGGCGGCCTACCGGCGCTTCCGCGACACGTACTGCTACCTGGACGACGGTCACGCCGCGGAGCGCGTGGTGGAGCGACTCTTCGCCTGAGGCCCTGACCGGGTGGGGGCGTCACCCGATCGCCGGATGGCCTTCGGCGCGCCTGGTGCGACAATTTTGTTTGGATAGCGCGGCCCGGGGTGGGACGCGCACCCGCGAAGGGGCGTGCATGCGAGTGACAGGGGTCTTCCGAAACCGAGCAATGGCCGCGGCCTCGGCCGCGGCCCTGGTAGTAGGCGGGCTGCTCGCGGCCCCTCCTGCCGGTGCTGCCAGCACGCCCACGCTGGCCGCGGGGGTCAAGCACGAGGTCGTGTTCAACGACCCCACGATCGACCCGGTGCAGTTCCGCGACTACGCACTCCACAAGCGGATAGTCCAGCTGATCAACGGCACCCCGAAGGGGGCGACCATCCAGGCCGCGATCTACAGCATCAGCACCC
>JALYNB010000126.1 GCA_030773395.1 Actinomycetota bacterium | reverse complement strand
GGCCGCGCTGCCCGAGGGGGCGGCCGGCGGGGACCCTGAGCTGCGGCGCGCGCTCGACGAGCTCGACGTCGCGGTCACGCGGGTCGGCCTGGCCCGGACCTTCCACAACGAGGCCGTGCGGGACACGCGGAGCCTCCGGGGCCGGCGGATCCCGCGGCTGTTCCGCCTGGCGGGGCACGCGGCCGTGCCGCAGTACTTCGAGATCGACGACACCGCGGTGGCCGGCCCGGGGAGCTGACGACGCCGCCGCGGTGTGCCCCCGTCATGGTGCAGGTCGCGGGCGACCTCGACGACCTGCTGGTAGCGCGGACCGACACGCTGGTGGCTGTCCTGGCAGACGTCCGGGACGCCTGGTAGCCGAATTGTCGTGGCGACGGTCACCGCGGAAGCTTGATCACGGGGGAAGGCCGGGGCGGTCGGGCGCATTACCCTTGGCGGAAGTGCGCCACACCCGGCGCCCCTGCCGCCGTACCCCCGAGAAGAGGCACCGTGTCGACCTCCGACCTGTCCGCGCCGACCGCCGCCACGCCCGCCACTGCCAGCCCCGCGACCGGGACGTCGCAGGTCAAGCGCGGCATGGCGGAGATGCTCAAGGGCGGCGTCATCATGGACGTGGTCACCGCTGAGCAGGCGAAGATCGCCGAGGACGCGGGCGCCGTCGCCGTCATGGCGCTCGAGCGCGTGCCGGCCGACATCCGCCGCGAGGGCGGGGTCGCCCGGATGAGTGACCCCGAGATGATCTCCTCGATCATCGACGCGGTCAGCATCCCGGTCATGGCGAAGGCGCGGATCGGCCACTTCGTCGAGGCGCAGATCCTGCAGGAGCTCGGGGTCGACTACGTCGACGAGTCCGAGGTGCTGACACCCGCCGACGAGGCGCACCACATCGACAAGAACGCGTTCACCGTGCCGTTCGTCTGCGGCGCGACCGAGCTCGGCGAGGCCCTGCGCCGGCTCGCCGAGGGCGCGGCGATGGTCCGCTCGAAGGGCGAGGCCGGCACGGGCAACGTCGTCGAGGCCACGCGCCACATGCGCGCGATCCGCGCCGGCATCAAGCGCCTCGGCACGCTCGACGAGACCGAGCTGTTCGTCGCGGCGAAGGAGCTGCGGGCGCCGTACGACCTGGTCGCCGAGACCGCGCGCCTCGGGCGGCTGCCCGTCGTGCTGTTCACCGCCGGCGGCATCGCCACCCCCGCCGACGCGGCGATGATGATGCAGCTCGGCGCGGACGGCGTGTTCGTCGGCTCCGGCATCTTCAAGTCGGGCAACCCGGCGGCGCGGGCGCGCGCCATGGTCGAGGCCACGACGTACGCCGACGACCCGGCGATCCTCGCCAAGGTCAGCCGCGGGCTCGGCGAGGCGATGGTTGGTATCAACCTGGCCGACGTCCCCGAGTCGCAGCGGTACGCCGCCCGCGGCTGGTGAGCGCCAGCGCGGGTGCCCAGCCCGTCGAGGGGCGGCCGCGGGTCGGCGTCCTCGCCCTGCAGGGCGACGTGCGCGAGCACGTCCGCGCGCTGGAGGACGCCGGCGCCGAGGCCGTGCCGGTGCGGCGCGTTCCCGACCTCGACGGCATCGACGGGCTCGTGCTCCCCGGCGGCGAGTCGACGACGATCGGCCGACTCGCGGACCGGTTCGGGCTGCTGGAGCCGCTGCGGGCGGCGGTCGCCGGCGGGCTGCCGACGTACGGGTCGTGCGCCGGGATGGTGCTGCTCGCCGACCGGCTGCTCGACGGCGTCGAGGGCCAGCACCGGATCGGCGGGCTGGACGTCACGGTCCGGCGCAACGCCTTCGGGCGGCAGGTCGACTCGTCCGAGAGCGACCTCGCGATGGCGGGCGTCGAGGGCGGGCCGGTGCACGCGGTGCTGATCCGCGCGCCCTGGGTCGAGGAGGTCGGCGAGGGCGTCGACGTGCTCGCCCGGGTCGAGAGTGGGCCGGGCGCGGGTAGGGTCGTCGCGGTGCGGCAGGGGCACCTGCTGGCGACGGCCTTCCACCCGGAGATCACCGCGGACTGGCGCGTGCACCGGTTGTTCGTGGAGGGCCTGACGGCGGGGGCCCGGGCCGCGGGCGCGGGTCCCCAGCAGGAGCGGGAGGAGCAGTCGTGAGCGGCCACTCCAAGTGGGCGACGACGAAGCACAAGAAGGCGCTGGTCGACGCGAAGCGCGGCAAGCTGTTCGCGAAGCTCGTCAAGCAGGTCGAGGTGGCGGCGCGCGTCGGCGGGGGCGACCCGGCCGGCAACCCGACCCTGGCCGACGCGATCGCGAAGGCCAAGGGCAACTCCGTGCCCAACGACAACATCGACCGCGCGGTCAAGCGCGGGTCGGGCGAGCTGGGCGACGGCGCCGCGTACGAGGCGATCACGTACGAGGCGTACGGGCCGAACGGCGTCGCGATCCTCGTGGAGTGCCTCACCGACAACCGCAACCGGGCAGCGTCGGACGTGCGGGTCGCGATCACCCGCAACGGCGGGACGGTCGCCGACCCGGGGTCGGTGGCGTACCTGTTCAACCGCAAGGGAGTGTGCATCGTCCCGAAGGAGGGGCGGACGGAGGACGACGTCCTTCTCGCCGTCCTCGACGCCGGCGCGGAGGAGGTCAACGACCTCGGCGAGAGCTTCGAGGTCATCAGCGAGCCGACCGACCTGCACGCCGTGCGCGTCGCGCTGAGCGACGCGGGGCTGCCCGTGGAGTCCGCAGACGTCTCGTGGCTGCCGACGGTCAAGGTGCCGCTCGACGAGGAGCCCGCCAAGAAGGTGCTCAAGCTCGTCGACGTCCTGGAGGACCTCGACGACGTGCAGGACGTGTGGGCGAACTTCGACATCTCCGACGAGGTACTCGAAGCGGTCGGCTGAGCCGCTGGCCGCGGGCGGCTGGTGGTCGCACAGGCCGGCGACGACCCGCACCCGGCGTCCTCACCGCGCGTCGCGGCCCGGCCCACCCCCACGCCCGGGGTAGCGTGGTTCGAACGCGTGTTCGTCGAGCGGGGGGTCGCCAGGTGCGTGTGCTCGGCGTCGACCCGGGGCTGACCCGCTGCGGGATCGGGGTCGTCGAGGGGCGCCCCGGCAACCGCGCCGGCCTCGTCGCCGTCGGTGTCGTGCGCACCCCCGCCGCGGACGACACCGGCCGGCGCCTGCTCGCCATCGAGGCCGAGATCGAGACGTGGCTGGCCCGCCACCGGCCCGACGCCGTGGCGGTGGAGCGGGTCTTCAGTCAGGCGAACGTGCGCACGGTCATGGGCACCGCCCAGGCGGCGGCCGTCGCGATGGTCTGCGCCGCGCGCGCCGGGCTCCCGCTCGCGCTCCACACCCCCAGCGAGGTCAAGGCCGCGGTCACCGGCTCGGGCCGCGCCGGCAAGGAGCAGGTCGCGCTCATGGTCACCCGCCTGCTCGGGCTGGCCGCCGCCCCGCGCCCCGCGGACGCCAGCGACGCCCTGGCCCTCGCGCTCTGCCACCTGTGGCGGGGCGGTGCCCAGACCCGCCTGGAGGCCGCCGCGGCCGCTGCCACCCCCCGCGGCGCCGCCCGCACGTGGGCCGAGGTGGCGGCGCGCCAGGCCCGCCGGAGCGCGCCGTGATCGCCAGCCTGGAGGGCCGCGTCGCCAGCGTCGCTCTCGACCGCGCCGTCGTGGAGGTCGGGGGCGTGGGACTGCTCGTGCAGTGCACGCCCGCCACGCTCGCCCGGCTGCGCGTGGGGGAGGACGCGCGCCTGGCCACCTCGCTCGTCGTACGCGAGGACTCGCTCACCCTCTACGGCTTCGAGGACGACGACGAGCGGTCCGTCTTCGAGCAGCTGCAGACCGCGAGCGGCGTCGGGCCCCGCCTGGCCCTGGCGGTGCTGACCGTGCTGCCGCCCGACACCGTGCGCGTCGCCGTCGCCACCGACGATCTCGCGACGCTCACGCGGGTGCCGGGCATCGGCCGCAAGGGCGCGCAGCGCATCTTGCTCGAGCTGAAGGACCGTCTCGGCGCCCTGCCCGCCGCCGAGGCGGCGGCCGCCGGTCTCCCGCCCACCCCGGTCGCCCCGTGGCGGGAGCAGCTGCAGGAGGCCCTGACGGGCCTCGGCTGGTCGGCGAGGGAGGCCGAGGACGCCCTGGCCAAGGTCGCCCCCGCGGAGGAGTACGTCGACAGCGGCGACCCCCCCGACGTCCCGGCCCTGCTGCGCCAGGCGCTCGCGGTGCTGGGGCGGGCGCGGTGACGCGGGCACGCGAGGGGGTCGCGTCCCCGCTGCCCGGCGAGGACCCCGACGAGAGCCAGGCCGACGCGGCCCTGCGCCCGAAGCGGTTGGCCGACTTCGTGGGGCAGCCGCGGGTGCGCGAGCAGCTGGGGCTCGTCCTGGAGAGCGCGCTGCGCCGCGGGCGGCCGCCCGACCACGTGCTGCTGTCCGGGTCGCCGGGCCTCGGCAAGACGAGCCTCGCCATGATCATCGGGTCGGAGCTCGGCGTGCCGGTGCGGGTCACGAGCGGCCCCGCGATCGAGCGCGCGGGTGACCTCGCCGCCGTCCTTTCCCAGCTGACCGAGGGGGAGGTGCTGTTCGTCGACGAGATCCACCGGATCGCGCGGCCGGCGGAGGAGCTCCTCTACATGGCCATGGAGGACTTCCGGGTCGACGTGGTCGTCGGCAAGGGGCCGGGCGCGACGGCGATCCCCCTCGAGATCGCGCCGTTCACCCTGGTCGGGGCGACGACCCGCTCAGGGCTGCTCACCGGGCCGCTGCGCGACCGGTTCGGCTTCACCGCCCACATGGACTTCTACTCGCCCCGCGAGCTGGAGGAGGTGATCCGGCGCTCGGCGGTGCTGCTCGGCGTACGGCTGGAGCCCGCCGGCGCGGTCGAGATCGCGTCCCGCTCTCGCGGGACCCCCCGCATCGCCAACCGCCTGCTCCGCCGGGTCCGCGACTACGCGGAGGTGCGGGCGGACGGCGTGGTCACCCGCGCGGTCGCCTCCGCCGCCCTGCAGGTGTACGAGGTCGACGAGCTCGGGCTCGACCGACTCGACCGCGGCGTCCTCGAGGCGCTGGTCGTGCGGTTCGGGGGCGGCCCGGTGGGGCTCACCACCGTCGCCGTCGCCGTGGGGGAGGAACCGGAGACCGTCGAGGAGGTCGCCGAGCCGTTCCTGGTGCGCGCGGGACTCCTCGCCCGCACCCCGCGCGGGCGCGTCGCAACCCCGGCCGCCTGGGCGCACCTCGGCCTGCCCGTCCCCGCGC
>JALYNB010000125.1 GCA_030773395.1 Actinomycetota bacterium | reverse complement strand
GTCCCGCGCCCCCGGCTCGTCGGTCACGACCACCGCGGGGTCGACCCGCAGCACGGCGTACCCGCCGACCGCGCCGGCGCCGAAGCCCGGCGCGAACACCCGCGTCGGCTCGGCGATCACCCCGTCGCGCACGGCGTCGACGACCGCGACCGGGATGCTCGCCGCCGACAGGTTGCCGATCCGGTCGATGTCGAAGTACAGCTTGTCGGCCGCGACTCCTGCCTCCTCGGCGATCTTCGTGACCATCGTCTTGTTCGCCTGGTGCGGCACGATGAGGTCGACGTCGTCCAGGAGCGTCGCGCCCCCGTGCATGCCCGGCAGCGCCTGCAGCTCGGCGATCATTTGCTGGAGGTAGCGCGCGGCCATGCCCCGGACCTCGGGGCCGGCGAGCGTGAGGGCGTTCCCGAAGCCTGGGTTCGGCCAGATGATCGAGTTCACCTCCCGCACCGGCCCGCTGGCGTAGGTCTGCAGCACGTCGATGTCGGAGTCGGCGCCCTCGGGGGCCGGCCCCACGACCATCGCGGACGCGCCGTCACCGAAGATCATCCGTGATGGCCGCACCGTCCCGATCTTGTCGGAGAACTTCTCCGCGCAGATCAGCAGGACCGGCCGCTCCACCTCCTGCAGCAGCCGCGTCGCCTCGGCCAGCCCGTAGGACATGCCGGCGCACGCGGCGATGATGTCGGCCGAGAAGTGCGTCTGGAACATCCCGAGCTGCCCCGAGATCCAGCTCGCCAGCGACGGCACGAGGCGGACGCTCGTGCACGTGCAGAACAGGACGGCGCCGATCTCCTCGGGCTGTCGCCCGGCCCTCGCCAGCGCCGCCACCGAGGCGTCCAGCGCCAGGTCCTCCAGCGACCGCTGCGAGTAGCGCCGCTCCACGATCCCCGTCGTCTTGAGGATCTGGTCGGCGGTCATCAGTGACCAGTTGTAGGCCGTGTTGCGGATCAGGTCGTCGTTCGTGCACGCCAGCTCGCCGGTGACGGCCGCGAGCGCCTCGAGCCGAGGCAGCACGCGGAACGACGAGCGCACGTCCACCGGCGCGTAGGGCCGGACGGGCTGCCGCTGCTCCGCGGGCGCGGGCCGGACGGGCGCCGCTGCGCCGTAGCGGACGCGGGCGAGGAAGCGCAGCACCTCCACGCTGCGCGGGTGGAGCACGACGACGTGGTCGTCGTCGGCCAGCTCCGCCACCGGCGTCAGCCGGACGTCCTGCCGCGGCCACGGGTGCTGGTCGTGCAGCACCATGCCCCACCGGTGCAGCGCCTCGAGCTCGGGCACGTCCTCAGCGCAGTCGACGATCCGCTGGTGGCCGAACACGGGGAAGTCGGGGTCGTAGCTGCCCAGGCGGAACGTGAGCGCCGCCGGCTCGGCCAGCGCCTCGGCCACCGTGGGCACCACCGGCTGCAGGTCGCTCGCCCGGTGGCGCCGGTTGCCCCAGACGTCGAACAGCACCCGGAAGATGCCGTCCTCCGCGTCGGCGTGCTCGGACCAGCGGTGGGGGAGCGCCTCGTACGCCGCCCGCACGGCCTCGACCTTGCTCTCGCCGTCCGGCCAGGGTGTGACCAGGGGCAGGAAGACGTCGTCGCGCCGCCGCGGCACGTCCGCCCAGCGCACGGGCCGCGCCTCGTACATCGTCAGCGCGAACCGGTTGACCCAGAACAGGTTCAGCGCGAGGTCGCGGAGCAGCTCGTAGCGGTCGGCGTACTTCCCGCCCTCGGCCTTCGCCCGGATGTCGCTGCCGCTCGGCGCCTTCGTCTCGAAGTCGCGCCGGATGACGCGCGCGAGCTGGTCGAGCGTGTCCATGCCGGTGAAGTCCACGTCGGGCGTGAAATTCGACGGGAAGACGAGCCGCCCCGCGGCATTGACGACGAACGGCTGCTGCATGCGGTCCTCTCGGGCGGGGGCGCTGCCTCTGTCACGCTGGTGCGCGCCTGGTCGCAGGCGTGCGCCGGGCTCGCGCGCCCCCGCAGTCTGGCACCTCCGCGCCCCCGGGCGCGCCGACCGTCGCACCCCGCTGTTCTCGGGAGCGGGGCCGCCGGCCGCCCCGCCGTCCGGGGTCAGGCCCTTCGCAGCTCCTTCTTGAGGATCTTCCCGGTCGGGCCCTTGGGCAGCTCGGGCAGCACCTGCACCACGCGCGGGTACTTGTACGCCGCCATGCGCTCCCGGCAGAAGCCCACGACCTCCTCGGGGTCGGCGGTCGCGCCGGGCTTCAGGGCGACGTAGGCGACGACCTCCTCGCCGAGCCGCGGGTCCGGCCGCCCGATCACCGCGGCCTCCGCGACGGCCGGGTGGGTGTAGAGCACCTCCTCGACCTCCCGCGGGTAGACGTTGTAGCCGCCACGGATGACGAGGTCCTTCTTGCGGTCGACGATGAAGAAGAACCCGTCGGAGTCCTCGTAGCCGAGGTCGCCGCTGTGGAACCAGCCGCCGCGGAACGCCTCGGCCGTGGCCTCCGGCTTCTTGTAGTAGCCCTTCATGATGTTGTGGCCGCGGATGACGATCTCGCCGATGGAGTCGGGACCGGGCGGCAGGCGCCGGCCGTCGTCGTCTTGGATCTGCACCTCCAGGCCCCAGATGCGCTTGCCGATCGAGAGCACCTTGCGCTCGGAGGCGCTGACGTTGAACGTCGTCGTGCTCGCGCTCTCCGACAGGCCGTAGCCCTCGAGGATCACCACGCCGTACTTGTCCTCGAACGCGCGGATGACCTCGCCGGGGATCGCGGCTCCGCCGGAGACGGCGATCCGGAAACGGGACAGGTCGCGCGAGGAGATGTCCTCCTGCAGCAGGGCGAAGTACATCGTCGGGACGCCCAGGAAGTTCGTGACCCCGTCGCGCTCGAGAGCGTCGATCACGGCTCCCGCCTCGAAGCGCGGTACCAGCGACATCGAGCCACCGTGCCGCACGGTGACGTTGAGGACGCTCGACAGCCCGAACACGTGGAACAGCGGCAGCACCGCCATGGTGACGTCGTCGGCGCTGGCGCCGAACAACCCGCCCGCCGTCGTGCAGTTCATGAACAGCTGGAAGTGCGTGAGCTCCGCGCCCTTGGGGTCGCCCGTCGTGCCGCTCGTGTAGAGCAGGACCGCGGTGTCGTCGCTGGCCGTCGGGAGGATCTCGCCGGTGTCCTCGGCGGCGAGCAGGGCCTCGAACGGCTGCGTGCCCTCCGGCAGGGTCTCGCTGCCGGGCGCCCGTACGACGAGGACCCGCACGCCGTCGACCTCCGCCGCCCCCTTGACCGCCTCCTGCGCGAACATCTCGAAGGTCACAAGCAGCTTCGCGTCGGAGTCCGACAGGTGGTCGGCAATCTCCCGGGCGATGAGGAGCGGGTTCAGCGGCACCACGGTCATGCCGGCCTTCAGCACCCCGAAGTACACGAGCAGGAACTGCGGCAGGTTCGGCAGCTGCACGGCCACCTTGTCGCCGCGCTGCAGCCCCATGCCGGCCAGGGAACCGGCGACGCGGCCGGAGAGCTCGTCGACCTGCCGGTACGTCAGCGTCGTCCCGGCGAACAGGACCAGGGGCTTGTCCGGGGTCGCCAGGGCGGACTCCCGCAGCATGGTGGCGAGGTTGAAGCTCATGCGCCCCGAGCCTAGTGACGCAGGTCACGGTCCGGGCCATGCCCGGGGGACTACGGTGTGATCATGCGGGAGACCCAGGACGACGGGCTGCTCGACCGGCTGAACGCGCTCGGGGAGGGGCAGTTCCCCGGGCTGCTCGGCTTCCAGGTCGTCGCGGCGGACGCCGACGGGCTGCGGGCCCGGCTCGACGTCCGGCCCGGCCTGCTCGCTCCCAACGGCTACCTCCACGCCGCGGCGGTCGTCGGCCTCGCGGACACGTCTTGCGGCTACGGGACGCGGCTGACCCTCCCCGAGGGGGCCACGGGCTTCACGACGATCGAGCTCAAGTCGAACTTCCTGGGCACGGTCCGGGAGGGCGGGATCGCCTGCGACGCGCGGTGCGCCCACGCGGGCAGGACGACGCAGGTCTGGGACGCCACCGTGCGCGCGGAGGCGACCAGCAAGGTCCTCGCGCTGTTCCGCTGCACCCAGGCCGTGCTCTGGCCGCGGTGAGGAAGCCCGGAATGCCGCTGGCGGCGCGGTCGTCGTACCGGGGGGAGGGCGACGAGCAGCGGGAGGTGGGCGTGAGCGGTCCTGAGCGGGCGTCCTGGGAGGACGACACCGTCCCCACCCCGCGGGTCCGGGTCGACGGGCCGCCGCCGACCCCTGCACCTCGCAGCACTGCACCTCGCAGCACTGCACCTCGCCCGACTGCACCGGGCACCGCAGCACCGCGTACGCCGACGACGTCCGACACGATCGAGATGCCCGCCGTGCCGACCGGGGGGCCGGGCAGTCGCCGTCCGTCCCGCTCCGCCCCGGCGGCGGCCCCGCGTGCTCCCGGGAGCGGGACGGAGCAGGCGGGCGGGCAC
>JALYNB010000124.1 GCA_030773395.1 Actinomycetota bacterium | reverse complement strand
GTCGCGGCCGCCGCGCCGCGGGAGCGCCGGGGGACGAGGAGCGGTCACCGGTGTCCGCGACTGACGGCCAGGACGTCGTCCCGGCCCAGATCGACGGTGTGGCGGCAGCAGGGACGACCGCCTCGATCCCGCGCCAGGGCGGGCGCGAGGACGGGGTCGACCGGGCCGGTTCCGACCAGGGCGGTGACGGCGTCGCCGCCCCGGCGCCCGAGGCCGAGGTGCAGGAGGCGGAGACGTCCGACGGGCAGGGTCGCCGGGGCCGCCAGGACCGCGGTGACCGCGGTGACCGCCAGGACCGTGACCGTCAGGACGGTGGCGAGCGCCAGGACCGCAGCGAGCGTCAGGAGCGCGGCGAGCGCCAGGACCGTGAGCGTCAGGACCGCGGGGACCGGACCGAGCGCGCAGAGCGCGGGGACCGTCAGAACGGTGACCGGCAGGACCGGGCCGACCGCCAGGCCGGCGACGACGACACGGCCGGGGGCCGCCGCCGCGGCCGGTTCCGGGAGCGCGGGCGCAACCGCGGGCGTGACCGCTTCGCCGGGGACGCCGGCGAGCCGGTGCTGGCCGACGACGACGTCCTCGTCCCGGTCGCCGGCATCCTGGACCTTCAGGACAACTACGCCTTCGTGCGCACCTCGGGCTACCTGCCGGGCTCGAACGACGTCTACGTCTCGCTGGCGCAGGTGCGCAAGCACGGGCTGCGCCGCGGCGATGCCGTCACGGGCGCCGTCCGGCAGCCCAAGGACGGCGAGCAGCCGCAGGGCCAGGGCGCGAGGCGCGACAAGTTCAACGCGCTCGTCCGGCTCGACTCCGTGAACGGCACCACGCCCGACGACGCCCGCAAGCGACCCGACTTCACGAAGCTGACCCCGCTCTACCCGCAGGACCGGCTCCGGCTGGAGACCGAGGCAAACGTCCTCACGACCCGCGTCATCGACCTCGTGATGCCGCTCGGCAAGGGGCAGCGCGCGCTCATCGTGAGCCCGCCGAAGGCCGGCAAGACGATGGTGCTGCAGGCGATCGCCAACGCGATCACGATGAACAACCCCGAGTGCCACCTCATGGTCGTCCTCGTCGACGAGCGGCCCGAGGAGGTCACCGACATGCAGCGGTCGGTGAAGGGCGAGGTCATCGCCTCGACCTTCGACCGGCACCCCAGTGATCACACCGCGGTGGCCGAGCTGTCGATCGAGCGGGCCAAGCGGCTGGTCGAGCTCGGGCACGACGTCGTCGTCCTGCTCGACTCGATCACGCGCCTCGGCCGCGCGTACAACCTGGCCGCGCCCGCCAGCGGCCGCATTCTGTCCGGTGGTGTCGACTCGGCCGCGCTCTACCCGCCGAAGCGGTTCCTCGGCGCAGCGCGCAACATCGAGAACGGGGGCTCGCTCACCATCATCGCGACCGCGCTGGTGGAGACCGGCTCCGCGGGCGACACGGTGATCTTCGAGGAGTTCAAGGGCACCGGCAACGCCGAGCTCAAGCTCGACCGCAAGCTCGCGGACAAGCGCATCTTCCCGTCGATCGACGTCGACGCCTCGGGCACCCGCAAGGAGGAGATCCTCCTCGCGCCGGAGGAGCTCGCGATCGTGCTCAAGCTGAGGCGCGTGCTCCACGCCCTGGACATGAACCAGGCGATGGAGCTGCTCCTGTCGAAGATGAAGGAGACGCGCAGCAACGTGGAGTTCCTCATGCAGATCCAGAAGACGACGCTGGGGCCCCCGCAGGACTAGCCACACCGGGCGCGGCGGCCGACCCGGTCGCCGCGCCCGCGTCCGTCGTACGCCGAGCAGCACGAGAGGAACCCGTTGAACCCGCAGCGGCTGGACGCCCTGCTGGCCGAGCACGCCGAGCTGGAGCAGCGGCTCGCCGACCCCGCCGTCCACGCAGACGTGGCCGTCGCCCGCGAGCTGGGCCGGCGGTACGCCGAGCTGGGGCCGCTCGTCGCCGTCGCCACCGAGGCCCGGCAGGTCACCGACGACCTGGAGGCCGCGCGCGAGCTCGCGCAGGAGGACGCGAGCTTCGCGGACGAGGCGGTGTCGCTGACCGCGCGTGCCGGCGAGCTCGACGAGCGGCTGACCCGCCTGCTCGTGCCCAGGGACCCACTGGACGGCAAGGACGTGATCCTCGAGGTCAAGGCGGGGGAGGGCGGCGAGGAGTCCGCGCTGTTCGCCGGCGACCTCGTCCGCATGTACCTGCGGTACGCCGAGCGGCAGGGCTGGAAGGCCGAGGTGCTCGACGCGACCGAGAGCGACCTCGGCGGCTACAAGGACGTGAGCATCGCGGTCAAGGGCCGGGACGGCGTGTACGGCCGGCTGAAGTTCGAGGGCGGCGTGCACCGCGTGCAGCGCGTGCCGGTGACCGAGTCGCAGGGCCGCATCCACACGAGCGCGGCGGGCGTCCTCGTGCTGCCCGAGGCCGAGGACGTCGACGTGCAGGTCGACCCGAACGACCTGCGCATCGACGTCTACCGCTCCTCTGGGCCGGGCGGGCAGAGCGTCAACACGACGGACTCCGCGGTGCGGATCACCCACCTGCCGACCGGGACCGTGGTCTCGTGCCAGAACGAGAAGAGTCAGCTGCAGAACAAGGAGTCGGCGCTGCGGATCCTGCGCGCGCGGCTGCTCGCGCAGGCGCAGGAGCAGCAGGCCGCGGAGGCGAGCGTGGCGCGGACCAGCCAGGTGCGGAGCGTGGACCGCAGTGAGCGGGTGCGCACCTACAACTTTCCGGAGAACCGGATCGCCGACCACCGGACCGGTTACAAGGCGCACAACCTCGACGCGGTGCTGGACGGCGACCTCGACGCTGTGATCACTTCGCTCCTGGACGCCGACGTCGCGGCGCGCCTCGCCGCGGACGACGCCTGAGGTCACAAGGCCGCGGGGCGTCCCGGCGGGGCGCCCCGGACCAGCAGCTCCCGGCTCCGACTCCCGACCGCCGACTCCTACCCCCCCCGGAAGGCCGAGCCCGTGACCCCGCTCGAGCAGTCGCTGCGCGACGCCACCGCCACCCTGGCCGCGGCAGGTGTCGACTCCCCGCGCGTCGACGCGGAGGAGCTCGCCGCGCACGTGCTCGGCGTACGGCGGGGGCGGCTCGTCCTCGCCCCAGGGTTCGACGACACCCTGGCCGACCGGTTCGCGGACCTCGTGGCCGAGCGGGTACGGCGCGTGCCGCTGCAGCACCTCGTGGGCCGCGCCGGGTTCCGCCACCTCGAGCTGGTCGTCGGGCCCGGCGTGTTCGTGCCCCGACCGGAGACGGAGTCGGTGGTGCAGTGGGCCGTCGACGCGCTCGCCCGCCTGCGTGACGAGGAGGGCGTCACCGCCCCGCTCGTCGTCGACCTCTGCACGGGCTCGGGCACGATCGCCCTGGCACTCGCCAACGAGGTGCCGGGCGCGGTCGTGCACGCCGTCGAGCGCAGCGCCGACGCGATGGCGTGGACGAAGCGCAACGCCGAGATCCGGACGGCCGCGGGCGACCCGGAGGTCATGCTCCACCTCGCGGACGCCGCGGACGGCATCCCGGAGCTCGACGGGACGGTCGACCTCGTCGCCAGCAACCCGCCGTACGTCGCCACGATGGAGGCGCACGTCCCCGACCCGGAGGTGCTCGATCACGACCCGGGGATCGCGCTCTGGGCGGGGGAGGACGGCCTCGACCTCGTCCGCGTGGTCGAGGCGACCGCGCGCCGGCTGCTCCGGCCCGGCGGGCTCCTCGTCGTGGAGCACTCCGACCGGCAGGGGCAGACCGCGCCGGCGCTGCTGCGCGAGGCCGGGGGCTGGGCGGACATCACGGACCACCGCGACCTGGCGGGCCGCGACAGGTTCGTGACCGCCCGATGGACGGGAGACGTCCCCGCGTGAGTGCCCGCTACGACTGCAGCGACGAGACGGCGCGGGCGGAGGGCCTCGCCGCGGCCGCCGCCGCGTTGGCCCGCGGCCAGCTGGTCGTCATACCCACCGACACCGTCTACGGCCTGGCCGCGGACGCCTTCTCGCCGAACGCGGTCGCGGCGCTGCTGGAGCTAAAGGGCCGAGGGCGCGACATGCCCGTGCCCGTGCTGGTGGGGTCCTGGCAGACGCTCGACGGGCTGACCGTGTCGGTGCCGGACGCCGCCCGGGCGCTGGTGGAGACGTTCTGGCCCGGTCCGCTGACGATCGTGCTGCACGCCGCCCCGTCCCTGGCTTGGGACCTCGGGGACAGCCGCGGCACCGTGGCCGTGCGCATGCCGCTGCACCCCGTCGCGCTCGACCTGCTGGCAACGACCGGCCCCCTCGCCGTCTCCAGTGCCAACCGCACGGGCGAGCCGCCGGCGACCGACCCCGGCACCGCCCAGGTGCAGCTCGGGTCGGGAGTCGCCGTCTACCTCGACGCCGGGGTGTGTGGGGAGCCGGTCCCGTCGACGATCGTGGACCTGACCGGGCTGCGCTCCGGCGGGGAGCCGCGCGTGCTGCGGGTCGGGGCGCTGTCGGTCGAGCAGGTCCGCGAGGTGCTGCCCGAGCTGCCCGACCCGCAGACGCCCTGACCGACCGGTCGACTGTCCCCTGACCGTCCGGACAGCCGCTGCCTGACGCCCGGTCCGAGTCGTGGGCATCGGGCTCCCGCCGCTGCCGGAGGGGCCGCTGCCGCCGCGCCGTGGACTACCCGCGGCACCAGGACCCCGGCGCGGAGCTCGGGCCGTTGGCGAGCGAGGCGCAGCGCGACCAGGCCCGCGGCCACCTGCGGACCGCCTTCGCCGAGGGGGCGACCCTTCGCCGAGGGGGTGACCATGGCCGCCAGCGAGACCGGACGGGCTCGAGCAGGGCTACCACGTCCGCCCGACGGTCCTCGCCGGGGTCACCCCCGAGATGACGGTCGCGCGGGAGGAGGTTCTCGGGCCGGTGCCGTCGGTGCTCGCGTACGGCGACGAGGACGAAGCGGCGGCGATCACCGCCGGCACCGACTACGGGCTCGGGGCGGCGTGTTTTCGCCGGTCTTGAGCGCGCGGTTCCGCCAACCAGCGCTGACGGGTGTGGCCCGGCGCCGGCTCGGGTCCGGCGGTTGCGGACGCGTGGGGGCGCTTGTGGGTTCCCGCGCGATCACACCGGTCGCGCTAGGGTGGTTCGGCACCCTTATGGTGATCACAGACAAAGCCACACGAGACACCCGGTGTCCGTCGGCGCGATGCGGCCCGCGCGGCCGCGCTGGAGGTGCGGCATGACCACGACAGCCCTCCCGGAGGTGCAAGCCGCGCCCGCCGAGAGCGGGCTGTTCCGGCGGCTGGCGGACGAGTTCGCCGGGATCATCGGGAGTCGCTGGGTCTACTCCGACCCCGTGCAGCTGCGGACGTACGAGTGCGACGGAATCACGGGATACCGCGTGATGCCCGCGCTCGTCGTCCTGCCGTCGACCACGGAGGAGGTCGCCGCCTGCGTGCGCATCTGCGCGCGCGAGCGGGTCCCGTACGTCGCCCGCGGCGCCGGGACGGGCCTGTCCGGCGGCGCCCTGCCGGTGGCGGACGGCATCGTCATCGGGCTCGCCCGGATGCGGGCCGTCGTCGAGGTCGACGTCGCCAACCAGCGGGCCACGGTGGAGCCCGGCGTGACGAACCTGGACGTGAGCCGCGCGGTCGCGGAGCACGACCTCTACTTCGCCCCCGACCCGTCGAGCCAGTCGGTCTGCACGATCGGCGGCAACATCGCGGAGAACTCGGGCGGCGCGCACTGCCTCAAGTACGGCTTCACCACCAACCACGTGCACGCGATGACGCTCGTGCTCCCCGACGGGAGCGTGGTCGAGGTCGGGGGCGAGGGGCTCGACCCGGTCGGGCCTGACCTTCGGGGGGCCGTGATCGGCTCGGAGGGCACACTCGCGATCGCCACCCGGATCACCGTGCGGCTGCTGCGCAAGCCCCAGGCGGTGCGCACGCTGGTCGCCGACTTCGACAGCGCCGAGGCGGCCGGCGGCGCGGTCAGCGGGATCATCTCCGCGGGGATCATCCCCGCGGCCGTGGAGATGCTCGACTCGCTCGCGATCGAGGCCTGCGAGAAGGCCGTGAACGCCGGCTACTCGCTCGACACCCCGGCCGCGCTGGTGGTCGAGCTGGACGGGCCCGAGAGCGAGGTCGCCGCCGAGTTCGAGCAGGTCAAGGAGGTCTGCGAGCGAGCCGGCGCCAACAAGATCAAGGTGGCGCAGGACGCCGACGAGCGCATGCGCATCTGGAAGGGCCGCAAGGCCGCCTTCGCCGCCATGGGGCGGATCAGCCCGGACTACTTCGTCCAGGACGGCGTGATCCCCCGCACCAAGCTCGGTGAGACGCTGCGCCGGATCGACGAGATGAGCCGCGAGGCCGGGCTGCGCGTGGCCAACGTCTTCCACGCCGGCGACGGCAACCTCCATCCGCTGATCCTCTTCGACGGCAGCCAGGAGGGCGCCCTCCACGATGCCGAGCAGCTCGCGTCCGAGATCCTGCGCCTGTGCGTGCGCATGGGCGGCTCGATCACCGGCGAGCACGGCGTCGGAGTCGAGAAGCGCGACTACCTGCCGCTGATGTTCGGCGAAGACGACATGGAGCTGATGCGCCGGCTGCGCACCGCCGTCGATCCCGGCGAGCTGGCCAACCGCGGCAAGATGATCGAGTCGACCTTTGCGGCGAGGTTCGGGACCGAGGACCGCGGAGAAGGCGACTCGCCGAGCCCGGTTCCGAGCCTGGGAGCGACGGCATGAGCGTGGCCGTCGACCGCATCGAAGACCTCCAGGCGGCGGTCCGCGAGACGCGGCGGGTGCTGCCGCGCGGGGCCGGAACGAAGCCGGCGCTCTCGACGGCGCCCGACGACGTCATCTCACTCGACGTCTCGGGCCTCAGCGGGATCGTCGAATACGACCCCGGCGAGCTGACCTTCACGGCGCTGGCGGGCACTCCGGTCGCCGAGGTCTCGGCGGCGCTCGACGAAGAGGGCCAATACCTGCCCTTCGATCCGCCGCTCGCCGGAGCCGGGGCCACGCTCGGC
>JALYNB010000123.1 GCA_030773395.1 Actinomycetota bacterium | reverse complement strand
GAGAGGGCCCCCGCGCGGGCCATGCTGCGGGCGGTCGGGATGGGTGACGACGACTGGGAGAAGCCCCAGGTCGCCATCGCCTCGTCGTGGAACGAGGTGACGCCCTGCAACCTCCCCCTGGACCGGCTGGCCAAGGCGGCGAAGGGGGGCGTCCGGTCCGCGGGCGGCTTCCCCATGGAGTTCGGCACGATCGCCGTCTCCGACGGGATCTCGATGGGCCATGAGGGCATGCGGGCGTCGCTCGTGTCCCGCGAGGTGATCGCCGACTCCGTCGAGCTGGTCGTGCACGCCGAGCGGCTCGACGCGATGGTGCTGTTCGCCGGCTGCGACAAGAGCCTGCCGGGCATGCTCATGGCAGCCGCGCGGCTCGACCTGCCGGCCGTGTTCATGTACGGCGGGTCGATCGCTCCGGGCAAGCTGGCCGACGGCACCACGGTCACGCTGCAGGAGGTGTTCGAGGCCGTCGGCGCCTGCGCGCGGGGTCTCATCTCGGAGGAGCGGCTCGGGGAGATCGAGCGGGCGGCGTGCCCGACCGAAGGCTCCTGCGGCGGGATGTTCACCGCGAACACGATGGCGAGCGCCGCCGAGGCCCTGGGCATGGCGCTGCCGGGGAGCGCCACCGCGCTGGCGATCGACAAGCGGCGCGACGAGTACGCCGTCCGTTCCGGCGAGGCAGTGATCAACCTGCTCGACCTCGGCATCACGGCCCGGCAGGTCATCACGAAGCAGTCGCTCGAGAACGCCATCGCCGTCGTCATGGCGCTCGGCGGGTCGACGAACGCCGTGCTCCACCTGCTCGCGATCGCCCACGAGGCGCGCGTCGACCTCACGCTCGCGGACTTCGACCGGATCAGCCGGCGGGTGCCGCACCTCGGCGACCTGCGCCCCTTCGGCCGCTACGTCATGGCCGACATGGACAACGTGGGCGGCGTCCCCATGCTCATGAAGGCGCTGCTCGACGCCGGCCACCTGCACGGCGACGTGATGACGGTGACCGGCAAGACGCTCGCGGAGAACCTCGAGGCGATCCAGCCGCGCGACCCCGACGGCAAGGTCGTCCACCCGGTCGGCAAGCCCATCGCGGAGAGCGGCGGGCTGACGATCCTGCACGGCTCGCTGGCCCCCGAGGGCGCGGTCGTGAAGAGCGCCGGCATGGGTGACCTCGTGTTCGAGGGCCGCGCGCGGGTGTTCGACGGGGAGGACGGCGCGATGGACGCCGTCACCGAGGGCACTCTCGAGGCCGGCGACGTCGTCGTCATCCGGTGGGAGGGGCCGAAGGGGGGCCCGGGCATGCGCGAGATGCTCGCCGTCACCGCCGCGCTCAAGGGCGCGGGTCTCGGCAAGGACGTCGCGCTGCTCACCGACGGTCGGTTCAGCGGGGCGACCGCCGGGCTGTGCATCGGGCACGTCGCGCCTGAGGCGGCGCACTGCGGGCCCATCGCGCTGGTGCAGGACGGCGACCGGATCGTCCTCGACATCCCGAACGGCCGGCTCGACCTGCTCGTCGAGCCCGAGGTGCTCGAGCGGCGGCGCGCGGACTGGAAGCCGATGCCCGCGCGGTACGAGACCGGGGCGCTCGCGAAGTACGCGAAGCTCGTCGGCAGCGCGGCGCGCGGGGCGGTCTGCGACTGACGCCGGGTACGACGACTCGGCACGACGGGCGGGCCGGGGGGCCGCGGGGCGACCCGGCCCGCCCGTGACTGATCGCGTCGCCGCGCGACGCCGCGGTCCTACTGCTCGTACGTGCTGAGGAACCGGGCGAGCCGGTCGACCGCGTCGTCCAGCACGTCGACGGGCGCGAGGAACACGAGCCGGATGTGGTCGGTCGTCGATAGGTTGAACCCGCTGCCGTGCGACAGCAGCAGCAGCTCCTGCTCCAGCAGGTCGATGATCAGCTGCTGGTCGTCGCGGATCTTGTAGACGTCGGGGTCGAGCCGGGGGAACACGTAGAGCGCGCCCTCCGGCTGCACGCACGTGACGCCGGGGAGCGCGGTGAGCCGCGTCCAGACCCGGTCGCGCTGCTCCCGGAGCCGGCCGCCCGGCTGGATCAGCGGCACGATGCTCTGGTAGCCGCCGAGAGCCGTCTGGATCGCGTGCTGCGCCGGCACGTTGGGGCACAGCCGCATGTTCGCCAGCAGCTGCAGCCCCTCGATGTACTCGGTCGCGTGCACCTGCGGGCCGCTGATCGCCAGCCAGCCCGAGCGGAAGCCGGCGGCACGGTAGGTCTTCGACAGGCCGCAGAGCGTCAGCACGAGCAAGTCGGGCGCTAGCGCCGCCAGGGTGTGGTGCTGCGCGCCGTCGTACAGGATCTTGTCGTAGATCTCGTCGGCGAGCACGAGCAGGTCGTGGCGGCGGGCGATCTCCAGCAGCCCGAGCAGGACCTCGCGCGAGTACACGGCGCCCGTGGGGTTGTTCGGGTTGATGATGACCAGCGCCCGCGTGTTCGGGGTGATCTGCGCGGCGACGTGCTCGAGGTCGGGCTGCCAGCCCTCGCCCTCGTCGCAGCGGTAGTGCACGGCCCGGCCGCCGCAGAGCGTCACCGCACCCGTCCAGAGCGGGTAGTCGGGGCTCGGGACGAGCACCTCGTCGCCCGGGTTCAGCAACGCCTGCAGGCTCATGACGATGAGCTCGGAGACGCCATTGCCGAGGAAGACGTCGTCGGGCTCCATGTCGCGGACGCCGCGCTCCTGGTAGTACTGCGCGACCGCGACCCGAGCCGAGTAGATGCCGCGGGCGTCGCTGTAGCCCTGGGCGGCGCCGATGTTCTGCACCAGGTCGTGGACGATCGCGTCGGGCGCGTTCAGGCCCCAGGGTGCGGGGTTGCCCAGGTTGAGCTTGACGATCCGGTGGCCCTGGGCCTCCAGCTGCAGGGCTCGGCGGAGCACCGGCCCGCGGATGTCGTAGCGGACGTCCTTGAGCTTGCTCGACTGCGTCAGCACGGCGGGCCACCCTCCCTGACCGCCCGGAACGGCAGTCGGACGCCATTCTGACCCGAGCGGCGCCGGCCGCGCCGTAGCCGATCCCCGGCGAGTGGCCTGACCGGGCGCCCCGCGGCCACGTCCCGGGATGTGGGACAGGCCGTCCCGCCGGCTTGACGACGGCGGGCGGGAGCGCGACCCTCACTGCATGACCGCCCCGCACGTCGTCGTACGCTCCTAGCGCGCTGGCCATCGGCCCGTCGCGCTCGCCCCTCCGTGCCCCCGGGCACGAGGGGTTTTTTCTTGCCCCGCCCCCCGGACGCCCCAGCCCCCCGCTGACCGCCCCGCCTCTCAGGAGCCCCCGGCCATGACCGACCCGTCCGCCTCGCCGGCCTCACCCCCCGGCGCCTCGACCGCCGGCGCCCCGATCACCGGAGCCCAGTCCCTGGTCCACTCGCTCGAGCACGTCGGGGCCGAGGTCGTCTTCGGAATCCCCGGCGGCGCGATCCTCCCGGCGTACGACCCGCTGTTCGACTCGAAGGGCGTCCGGCACGTGCTGGTCCGCCACGAGCAGGGGGCGGGTCACGCGGCCGAGGGCTACGCGCAGGCGACCGGCAAGGTCGGCGTCTGCATGGCGACGTCCGGGCCGGGCGCGACGAACCTCGTGACCCCGATCGCCGACGCCTACATGGACTCGGTGCCGATCGTCGCCATCACCGGCCAGGTCCCGAGCGCTGCCATCGGCACGGACGCCTTCCAGGAGGCGGACATCGTCGGCATCACGATGCCGATCACCAAGCACAACTTCCTCGTGCAGCGCGCCGAGGACATCCCCCGCACCATCGCCGAGGCCTTCCACATCGCCTCGACCGGCCGGCCCGGCCCGGTGCTGGTGGACATCCCGAAGGACGTGCTGCAGGCGAGCACCGGCTTCTCCTGGCCGACCAGCGTCGACCTGCCGGGCTACCGCCCGACCACCCGGCCGCACTCCAAGCAGGTCCGCGAGGCAGCCCGACTCCTCGCCGGCGCGAAGCGCCCCGTGCTGTACGTCGGCGGCGGCGTCCTCAAGGCCCGGGCGGCCGCCGAGCTGCGGGTGCTCGCCGAGCTCACCGGCGCGCCCGTCGTCACCACGCTGATGGCGAAGGGCGCGTTCCCCGACAGCCACCCGCAGCACCTCGGCATGCCCGGGATGCACGGCTCGGTCGCCGCGGTGACGGCGCTGCAGAAGGCCGACCTGCTCGTCGCCCTCGGCGCCCGCTTCGACGACCGCGTGACCGGACGGCTCGACACGTTCGCCCCGAACGCCGCGGTCATCCACGCCGACATCGACCCGGCGGAGATCTCCAAGAACCGCACCGCCGACGTGCCGATCGTCGGCGACTGCCGCGAGGTCATCGCCGACCTCGTCGTCGCCCTGCAGGCCGAGCACGCCGCCGGCAACCGGGCGGACCTCGGCGGCTGGTGGCAGCAGTGCGACTCGTGGCGCACCCGCTACCCGCTCGGGTTCGAGGTGCCGTCCGACGGCTCGCTCGCGCCGCAGTACGTCATCCAGCGGCTCGGCGAGATCGTCGGCCCCGAGGCCGTCTACGCGAGCGGCGTCGGCCAGCACCAGATGTGGGCGGCGCAGTTCATCAAGTACGACAACCCCTACACCTGGCTGAACTCCGGGGGCTCCGGGACGATGGGATACGCCGTGCCCGCGGCCATGGGCGCGAAGGTCGGCCGCCCCGACGCCACGGTGTGGGCGATCGACGGCGACGGCTGCTTCCAGATGACGAACCAGGAGCTCGCCACCTGCGCCCTCGAGCGCATCCCGATCAAGGTGGCACTGATCAACAACGGCAGCCTCGGCATGGTCCGCCAGTGGCAGACGCTGTTCTACGACGCCCGCTACTCGAACACCAACCTCGGCGGCGGCCCCCGGCCGGTGCCCGACTTCGTCAAGCTCGCGGACGCGCTGGGCTGCGTCGGCCTGCGCGTGACGAGCGCCGGTGAGGTCGACGCGGCGATCGAGAAGGCCATGGCGATCGACGACGCCCCGGTCGTCATCGACTTCGTCGTCGGCCAGGACGCCATGGTGTGGCCGATGATCTCCGCCGGCTCCAGCAACGACGACATCAAGGTCGCGCGGGACACCGCCCCGCGCTGGGACGACGAGATGGGCGAGGCCGGCGTCGAGCTCGGCCAGGCAGCCTCCCACGAGACCGTGAAGGGCGGCCGCCGATGAGCAAGCACACCCTCTCCGTGCTGGTCGAGGACGTCCCCGGCGTCCTCGCGCGTGCCGCCGGCCTGTTCAGCCGCCGCGGCTTCAACATCGACAGCCTCGCCGTCGGGCCCACGGAGGTCGAGGGCATCAGCCGCATGACGATCGTCGTCAGCGTCGAGAGCCTCCCGCTCGAGCAGGTGACGAAGCAGCTCAACAAGCTCATCAACGTCATCAAGATCGTTGAGCTGGAGCCCGAGGCGTCCGTGCAGCGCGAGCTGCTGCTCATCAAGGTGCGCACGGACGCCACCACCCGGTCGCACGTCCTCGAGACCGTGCACCTGTTCCGCGCCAAGGTGGTCGACGTCGCGCTCGACGCCGTGGTCATCGAGGCGACAGGCACGCGCGACAAGCTCGCGGCACTCGTCCGCGTGCTCGAGCCGTTCGGCATCAAGGAGCTCGTGCAGTCGGGCGCGGTGGCCGTGGGCCGCGGCTCGCGCTCGATCACGGGCTCCGGCGCCGGGCTGCGAGCCGTCGAGCGCTCGGCATAGCCCGCGGGCCGCGACCGGTCGGCCCGACCCGGGCGACCGATCCGGCCCCGCTGAACCTCTCACCCGCACCACCGACAGACAGGAGCCCTTCGTGGCGGAGACCTTCTACGACGACGACGCCGACCTCGAGCTGGTCCGGTCCCGCAAGGTGGCCGTGCTCGGCTTCGGCAGCCAGGGCCACGCCCACGCGATGTCGCTGGCTGACTCGGGCGTCGACGTCCGCGTCGGGCTGCCCGGGGGCTCGAAGAGCCGCGCCGCGGCGGAGGCCGCGGGCCTGCGGGTCGTGTCGCCCTCGGAGGCGGCCGCCGAGGCCGACCTGATCATGGTGCTGGCGCCCGACACGGTGCAGCGCACGCTCTACACCAACGACATCGCGCCCAACCTCAAGGACGGCGACGCGCTGTTCTTCGGCCACGGCTTCAACATCCGCTTCGGCCTCATCGAGCCGCCCGCGGGCGTCGACGTCGCGATGGTCGCCCCGAAGGGTCCCGGCCACCTGGTGCGCCGCCAGTTCGAGGCCGGCCGCGGCGTGCCCTGCCTCGTCGCCGTCGAGCAGGACGCCAGCGGCAAGGCGCTGCAGCTCGCGCTCTCCTACGCGAAGGGCATCGGCGGCACGCGCGCCGGCGTGCTGCGCACGACCTTCACCGAGGAGACGGAGACCGACCTGTTCGGCGAGCAGGCCGTGCTCTGCGGCGGGGCGTCGGCGCTCGTCCAGACCGGGTTCGAGGTGCTGACCGAGGCCGGCTACCAGCCGGAGGTCGCCTACTTCGAGTGCCTCCACGAGCTCAAGCTCATCGTCGACCTCATGTACGAGGGCGGCATCGCGAAGATGCGCTGGTCGGTCAGCGACACCGCCGAGTACGGCGACCTGACCCGAGGGCCCCGCGTCATCACCCCCGCGGTCAAGCAGGAAATGCAGAAGATCCTGGGCGAGATCCAGGACGGCACCTTCGCCAAGGAGCTCATCGCCGAGGTCCAGGCGGGCAGCCCGACCTTCACCCGGCTGCGGGAGCAGGGCAAGCAGCACCCGATCGAGCAGGTCGGCGGGAAGCTCCGCTCGATGATGAGCTGGATCGACGCGACCGACGGCACGTCGGCGGGCTGACCCAGCCGCTTCCCCCGAATGGCGCCGATCGAAAAGCTGTGGTCGCGGCACCCCGGCGTGTCCCGACCGCGACTCCTCGGTTGTCGCGTGCCGGGGGGCGTGCTGGCGCTGGCCCTCGCGCTCAGCGCGTGCACCAGTGACCCGGCGCCGGCGCCGTCCGTACCGCCGTCGCCTCCCGCGCCCGCGGCGCCGCTGCTCGACCGGACCGCCCTCGCCGGCGGCACGACTGAGGTGGTGGCCGACCCGGCCTTCCTCGACGCGCTCGACCGCCTCGGCCTCGCGCCCCGCACCACCGGCCCGGCCGGCTCCGCGGGGACGACGGGCACCTTCTCGTTCCCGGTCACCGGCGGGGCGCTGGCCGTCGGCGCCGAGCGGGAGCCCAGCGGGCAGGTGCGGCACGACGGCTCCGGGCTGCTGCTCACCAGCGGCACCTCGACCCTCGCGCTCGACGACCTCGTGCTCGACCTCGACGGGAGCGTGGTCACCGCGACGGTGAGCGTCGACGGCGCGGTCCGGGCCGAGGACGCCCCCGTCCTGGCGGTGACCGCGGCCGGCGTCGAGGTGCCCGCCACCGGCCGGCCGTCGGGCCCGGCGGTCGTGGCAGGACTGCGCCTCGCGCTCACGGCGCAGGGCGCGGAGGTGCTCAACGACGTGCACGCGCCGGAGGGGTTCGCGCCCGGCGCGCCCGTCGGCGCCCTCACGCTCACCTTGGAGCCCCAGCGGCCGTGACCCGGACTCGGCGCAGGGAGCCGTGTGAGCTCCACGCCCGTGAACGCGACCCGCTGCCGGTCACGGACGGCGACCTCAGCGCAGAGAGACGCGGACCACTGGCGCCGTCCTGCTCCGTCCAGCACAGGGTGCTCGTGATCTCGGCATCAGCGTGCTCCTTCTGCGTCGGGCCGGTGTGCCCTGACACGCTGGCTGGCGGCGAGGAGAGGGCCTCGCGGGTCGTCCCGGCTCGGGCTCCATGTAACGGATACGCACGTCCTCCAGCCACCGCGGGCGACGTGACCGCGGCTCCTCCACCATGCAGACTGGTCGGGTGAGCCGTCGGGGGGTTGTCGGGGGCTTGTGCCTAGTCGGTGCCGCGTTGGCGACCGCGACGGCCGTGGGGGCTGGACGTACCGGCCCGTCCGGTGCCGGCGGCCGCGACGCCGTACTCGGCGACTCGGCGTCGCCGGCCAGGGCGCCGCCGGGTCGGGTGGCGTCACCCTTGTCGCCGCCGGCGACCTGGCCTGCGCGGCGGACGAGCGCAAGGGAGTCCGGCGCTGTGCGCACGACCGCACGGCACGGCTGGCCGAGCAACTGGACCCTGCGGCCGTCCTGCTGCTCGGCGACATCCAGTACCCCGCCGGCTCCCCTGAGGACTTCGCCGAGGAGGGTGGCTACACCGGCACGTGGTCGCGGTTGCTGGACCGGACCTTCCCGGTGCCGGGCAACCACGAGTGGCGCGAGTCGGGGGCGGCCGGCTACCGGCAGATCTTCCACCAGCGCACTGGCGGCCTGCCCTACTACTCCCGTGAGGTCGGGGACTGGCACCTCGTGGCCCTGGACTCCAGCTGCGACGACGTCGGGGGCTGCGATGTCGACAGCCCGCAGGTGCGGTGGTTGCGCGCCGACCTCGCCGCCGCCGACGGGCGGCCCACCATCGTCATGTGGCACCACCCCAGGCACTCCTCAGGTGAGCACGGGAACGAGCGCGACGTCGACGACCTCTGGGAGGTCTCCGTCGGTGACCCCGACGTGCAGGTCGTCCTGAACGGGCACGACCACGACTACGAGCGCTGGCACCGGATGGACGCCGAGGGCGAGCCCACCACGGCCGGGGCGCGGCAGTTCGTGGTCGGGACGGGCGGGCGCAGCCACTACTGCTCGGACGGCGAGCGTGACTCCCGCAGCGCCGTCTTCGACTGCTCCTCGTTCGGGGTGCTTGCACTGACGCTGTCGCTCCGACGGCTACGACTGGCGCTTCCACGCAGCGACCGGGAGCTTCACGGACGCCGGCCGCAGCGGACTGCGCCCGCGGCCGGCATCGTTCTGACGAGCGCGGACGGTCGTACCCGAACGAGCCCCTAGAGGCGGACGTCGACGATGCCGCCCGGCTGACGGGTGTAGCCCCAGGTCGCGCGGCGGCGCGGCACCCAGGACTCGCCGGCGCCCTGCTCGCGCCGGCGGCTGCGCCGCCGTTCCGGCGGGCACCAGGTGAGCAGGAGGTCGCGGGCGGCCTGCACGCGGACCGTCCACTCCCCGTCCGCCGTGCCGAGGTCGGGTCGGCCGCGCAGCAACGTCCGGCGGTAGGCGGTCTGCACCTCCGCGCGCTGCACCCCGGCCCGGCAGCCGAGCAGGCTCTCCGCGGCGGCGACGTCGAGGTCGAGACGGGTCATGGTCGAACAGTAAGACGCCCCGGGGTGGCGGGTTGATAGCCCGATCGGGTGAACCGGGCAGGGGCGCGCCGGGAGGTCCGCGGCGGCGGGAGCGGCTTTCATGGGCGCGTGGCCCTCCCC
>JALYNB010000122.1 GCA_030773395.1 Actinomycetota bacterium | reverse complement strand
CGGCCGGCACAACGCCCGCCCGCTGCTGGCCTCGCTGGCTCGGCTGCTGCCCGCCGCCGGGCACGGCGGGCTGGTGCTGGTCCTGGACCTGGCCCGGCTGGCGGAGGCCCGCCGCCCTCCGGTCGAGGCGCGCAGCGGCGTGTACTACTCGAAGGCGGCGGTGCTGGACGTCTACGAGGTGCTGCGACAGCTCATCGACGCCACCGACGAGCTGCGCGGCGTGCTCGTCGTCGCGGTGGTCCCGGCCGAGCTGGTCACCGACGAGACCCGGGGCCTGCCCGCCTACACCGCGCTGCAGCTGCGGGTCGCCGATGAGGTCCGGGACCGGCGCCGGCCGAACCCGTTCGCCGCGCTGGTCCGGCTCGAGGTCCGCCTGGAGGCCGTTCCGTGACCCTGCCAACGATGACCGGGCGCACCGCGATGACGCCGGAGCAGGTGGCCCGCCGCCGGGCGGTGGAGGCGCTGCGGTCGGGGGTGCCGAGCTGGGACGCGGTCGCCGCGCTCGGGTCGGGGCAGACCGACGCGGAGGAGAGGTACGGGCAGCTGCTGGACGCCGCCGAGGACGGGCAGGGCCGCGGGCTGCTGCTCGGCGGCGGGTTCGGCTCGGGCAAGAGCCACCTGCTGACGCACCTGGCCGCGCTGGCGCTTGAGCGGGGGTTCGTGGTCAGTCACGTGGTGGTGAGCAAGGAGACTCCGCTGCACGACCCGGCGAAGGTGTACCGGGCCGCGGTGGAGTCGCTGCTCGGCCCCGGCCGCGCCAGCGGGGTGCTCGCCGACGCCGCCGCCGAGCTCGATCCGGACGGCCCGCGCTACGCGGAGCTGACCCGCTGGCTGCACAGTCCGACCAGCGGCGTGGACGAGCGGTTCGCCGCCAGCCTGCTGCTGCACGAGCGGCTGCGCACCTCTGACCTGCCCGAGGCGGAGGAGACCGTCGAGGCCCTCGTGCGGTTCTGGGCCGGGGACCCGATCCGCGTGCCGGACCTGCGCCGCGCGCTGAAGAGCGTGGGCGCCGGCGGGCTCTACACGTTCAGCCCGGTGCCGGCCCGGGAGCTCGCCCGGCAGCGTTTCCGGTTCCTCGCTTGGCTGCTGCGCGCCGCGGGGCACGCCGGCTGGGTCGTGCTGTTCGACGAGGTTGAGCTGATCGGCCGGTACTCGCTGCTGCAGCGCGGCCGCTCCTACGCAGAGGTCGCGCGCTGGACGCACAGTCCCGACGACCCGGCCGCGCCGCTGGCCGCCGTGCTGGCGCTCACCGACGACTTCGCCGCCGCGGTGCTGTCCGGCAAGAACGACCGGGAGACGGTGCCGGCCCGGATGCGGGACAAGCAGACCGGTGAGTGGGCCGAGCTCGCCGGGCTCGCCGAGACCGGTATCCGCGCGCTCGACCGGGACCTCGTGCTGCTCGACCCCCCCGACGACGCCGAGCTCGACCACGCCTACCGGGCGCTGAAGCAACTGCACGCCTCCGCCTACAACTGGAACCCCCCCGACGTGCCCGGCCTGGAACGCCTCGGCGCCACCCGCATGCGCCAGTACGTCCGGGCGTGGATCAACGCCTGGGACCTGGTGCTCCTCGACCCCGCCTACACCCCGCAGGCACAGGCCGTGACTCTCGCGCCGTCCTACGTCGAGGACCCCGCCCTGGACACCGACCCCGACAGTGAGCTCGACCCCTGACCCATCCGCACCAGCCCCACCACTAGCGGCCCCACGCCACGCGCAGAGCTCCCTTGCGGGTCTGGCGCAGCACGTGGGGATGAGCGTCGGAGACGCCTGCGCTGTCCAGCGCCGCTCGGAGCAGCAGGTCCCGCTCGAGCTCGGGGTCGAGGCGTACCGACTTCAACGAAGCAGGCGCGAGGAGCCGACCGGGGACCGGCGTCGTCGTCGCCGGTGACCGGGTGCCGTCGGCTCGGGTTGCGTGCGTGCTCATCGCCGTCCCGCAGCACCTCCAGGCGGCGCCCGCGTAGACGTCGGACCCGGAGCCCCTTCACCTGTGGGTCCTTCGCCAGCCAGTGACGGACTGCTGGGTGATGGCGGCGGGCGACCTGCTGCGTCCGGGCCGTCTCCGTTGCCCGCCCCCAAGCGGCAAGGTAACTTGTGGGTGTGTGGGCGATGAGCCGGTCATCGCGCCCAGTGCCCGCAAGCACGGGGTCAGCGACGACGACATCGTGCATGCCTACGCCCACCCTCTTCGGGTCTTCGACCTGGACGAGGGGTTCACCATGCTCGTCGGTCCCAGTCGGGCCGCCGCCATGCTCGAGGTCGGTGTGGTCGAAGGCGAGACCTCCGACGTCGTCGTGCACGCCATGCCCGCCCGCGAGAAGTTCCTGAGGTGATGACCATGCCGCGCAGCGTCAGCGAGATCCTCGAGCACGGCGCCGAGCTCGCACAGCGGTTCGAGGACTACACCCCCCGCCCCGAGGACGAGCGGGACCCCCAGGCCTACCGCGCCTTGCGCGAGGCCGCCCTGACCCGGGCCGAAGCTGAGCGCTCCGTGCAGCAGGCCGTCACCCAGGCTCGCGCCTCCGGCTACTCCTGGCGCTCCATCGGCGCGGTCATCGGGACCTCAGGAGAGGCCGCCCGCCAGCGCTACGGCGCGACCCAGGACGCCTAGCAGCGCGGCCTCCCGCAACTGCGCGCCCGGGCTGTCGCACCGAACTTCGTGTCCAGAGCCGCTCCGCTGGCAGGCCGGCCGCGGCCACGACGTCGACCTGGCGATCGACGTCCTGCCTCAGCCCTCGACACCCGTGCGCGCCCCAACGCCACCAGCGGCCGTGCCGGTAGTCACCGCCGTACGGCGCGAGCGGGACCGGCTTGTGGACCCGACTTCTGGAACGCGACACGCCGCCCTGCTCAAGCCCCCGCCGACCCTGTCGGTGACCGTCCCACTACCAAGGTTGTGGAACCAGTGCCGGAGGACTGGTTCCGGACCACGCCCACCCATGCGCCAGCGACCCTTGCAACGCCTCCACGAGACGGTCAGACAGTGACTTAAAGCTTGGCCTGCGCAAGTTGGTCGCGACCTGCTAGAAGTAGTGAAAGAAGTTGCTCACGCGGGGGTCGTCACAGTTGCAGTAGACAGTCTTGCCTCGACGGTAGGACGACCGCAGCCAGGCGCAGCGAGCGTCGCCTTCATCGGGGACTTTTGCGGCTTGGCGGTGGTAGAATCGGATATGCCCATCGACGCGTTTGAGCCCCATCCGATCGTCCGCTTGCTCGGCAAGCCCTCGGAGGACTTTACTGGCGGCGATCTCGTGCGGGCGGTCGAGCAATTAGGGCTGCGCCAGGTGAATCTGCGCTACGTTGGTGGCGACGGGCGACTGAAGACCTTGGCTTTCCCTATCAATTCGCGCGAGCACCTCATCGAGGTGCTGACCCGCGGCGAGCGCGTTGACGGCTCAAGTGTCTTCGCCAGCACCGCCACCGATGCCAGCG
>JALYNB010000121.1 GCA_030773395.1 Actinomycetota bacterium | reverse complement strand
CCTGTAGAGCACCATGCCCGACGACAGTGCTGTCCTGCCCGACCGCGCCGCCCCCACCGCGGTGACCCTGAGCCGGTCGCGGTCGGCGTCGCGGTCGTTCGCCAGCACGGCCAGGCGCACGGTCGCGTCCTGCCGGACAGTCACGACGTCTCCGCCAGCCACCGGCGCGGTGTTCGCCTTCGCCTTCACGGTGACGGTGACGCGGCCTGTCGCCGTACCGCCCCGGCCGTCGCTGATCAAGTAGCTGAAGGAGTCCGTGCCCGTCCACCGCGGGGCGGGCGTGTACCGGATCGTGCCGCCGCTCAGGGCCGCCACCCCGTGGGACGGGCGGCTAACTCCCGTGACGGTGAGAGCGTCCCCGTCGGGGTCGGTGTCGTTCGCGCGGACGTCGACGGTCGTCGCCGTCCCGACGACGGTCGTCGCCGCGTCCGCTGTCGCGGTGGGTAGCGCGTTCGGGACGGGGGCGGGCTGGGGAGCCGGAGCGGGCTCGGGAGCGGGCTCGGGTGCGGGCTCGGGTGCGGGAGCGGGCGTGCCGGGCGCGACATGCTGCAGCGCGGCGAGCGGGTCGATGACCCCGAAGCCGGACAGGTTGTCGCGGCCGCTCTGCTCGATGTCGCGTGCCGTCGCCGTGAGCGCGCTCTCCACCTCCGCGGGCGTGAGGCCGCTCTTCGCGCCGAGGAGCATGGCTGCGGCGCCGGCGACGTACGGCGTCGCCATCGAGGTGCCCGACATCTCGACGTACGACGTGGGGGTCTTGTGGCCGAGGCCGAGGATCCACTGCCCCGGGGCGGTGACCTCGACGTGCGGCCCCGTGCTGGAGAACGTCGCCGTCACGTCGGACGGCGTGCTCGCGGCGACCGTGAGGACGCCGGGCGTGGCTCCCGGGTAGTTCACGGGGTCGCCGGACTGCCGTGCGTTGCCGGCCGCGGCGATGACGACCGCGCCCTTCTTGCGCGCGTAGTCGACGACGGCGACGTAGGGGTCGTAGCTCCCTGACCCGCCGAGGGACATGCTGATGACCTTCGCGCCCTGGTCGGCCGCGTCGCGGATGGCGGTGGCGATGCCGGTGGAGGAGCCGCTGCCGTCGGCCCCGAGCACGCGCAGGGGGAGGATCGTCGCGCCGCTGAGGCCGGCGACGCCGCGCGCGTTGTCCCGGGCGGCGGCGATGATGCCGGCGACGTGCGTGCCGTGACCCTGCGGGTCGACGTCGCCCGTGCTGCCGTAGCCGTCGTTCACGTAGCTCTTGCCGGGCAGCACGGTGCCGCCCGCGAAGTCCTCGTGGTCGCCCCGCACGCCGGTGTCGAGCACTGCGACGAGAACGCCGGTGCCGGCGGAGACGGCCGCCGCGGACTCGGCCTTCAGCGTGTCGAGGGCCCACTGCTGTGAGCGCCCGGGGTCGTCGTACCGGGACGGGACGGCCAGCGCGTGCGCAGTCTGGTCCAGGGTCACGCGCTCGACGTCCGGCACGGCGCGGGCCGCCTCGACGGCGGCGAGGGCCTCCTCGCGCGTGGCGGCCTCGAAGACCTTCCAGTCCGGCCGGCCCTCCGGGTCGACGGTCTGCGCGACGACCCGGACGGGCTCCACCTCAGGGGCGGGCGCGCCCTCGAGGACGGCCTCCGCCGGGCCCGTGAGCCCGTCCCGGGCTGCCGCCGGGGCGCTCTCCACTCTGGCGGGCGCGGCCGCCACCGGTGGCGCCACGGTCGCCACGGCCGGCGCCTCGACGTGGACCGACGGGGCGGGCGCGACGGCGACCTGTGACTCGGCGACGAGGGCGGAGGCCGGGACGCCGGCCTCGCTGCCCCCACCGGCCAGCGCGCCCGGTACGGCGCCGGCGGTCAGGGTCGCGGCGAGGAGTGCCGCGGCCGTCGTACGACGGGGGAGAAGGGGGGACGACATGGGGGCCTCCTGGCATGCACAGGCCGGCCGCCACTCCGGACGACCGCTGACCCCGAAGACATCGGTGCCGCCGACGGACCCGTCGTAGGGCCATCCGGGCGACTCCCAGCCGGGAGGCCCGGCCGCTACGGCAGCGCGGCGTCCAGCTCGGCGGGCAGGGGAACGCCGGCGCGGCGCAGGGATCGCGCCCAGCCGCCGGTCGAGCCCGCGTCAGCAGCCTCCCGCTGCCAGACAGCCGCCGTCGCGTCCGCGGAGGCCGCCCCGCGCCACGGGTCTGGGCGACGCGTGTCACCCCGGTCGAGGACGAGCAGCGAGGTCGGCACGGGCCGCTCGCCCGTGCTGTCCGACGGGCGGTTCGTCACGCGGCCGTGCACGGTCATGGTCGTCGACCCGCCGCCGTCGAGGAGCATCGCCCGTACGGCGCCGAGCGACCGCAGGTGCTCCGCGAGCTCGACGTGGGTCATGCCGACGCTGTAGCCGGGCTGCCGGCCGTCCACGGCCACCAGCAGCAGCTGCCCGGTCGCCGTCGTGCCGATCGCCGTGCGGGGGTGGCGGGCGAAGAACGGGTCGGTCCCGTGCACCTGCGAGGTGAGCCGGCCGTCCTCCAAGAGCAGCGCGTTCCCGCCGGACGCGTCCATCACGCCGGGCCAGCCGAGCGACCAGGAGACCTGCAGCCGCTCGCCGGCGACCAGCCGGCGGAGGAAGGCGGCGTGCTCCCCGTTGATCGGGGCGGACAGCACTGCCGCCCCCTGTGCGGGCATCGGCGCGCCGGAACAGGCGACCCGCTGCACGACGTACGTCGTGGTCGTCGCGCCGCCTGCGGCCACCCGCGGGCGGCTCGGGCGGGTGAGTCGGGCGGAGCAGGCGTCCGCGGGCGTGGCCTCCAGGGCCCCGGCCTCAGGTGTCAGCAGCGAGAGCCCGGAGCCGCCGGCGGGACCACTGTTGATCCGGGCGAGCGGGACCGTCCCGCCGCCGGCGATGCGTCGCACGCTCATGGCCGGGCTGGGCCGCCCGAGAAACGTCGTCACCCTGCGGCCGGGCGTGGCGAGGGCGTTCTCGACGAGCGCCGGTGCCTGCAGCAGCCGGCCGTCCTCCGCGAACAGGTGCACGGGCCGGCCCGACGGCAGCCCGAAGTCGCCGTTGACCGCGGCGACAGCGTGGTGGCGCGAGGCCATGGACGACGTCGTCTCGAAGCCGGGCAGCCGGTCCTGCGCCAGGGCCACGTCGAGCGTGGCGGGCCCTGACGGGTCGACGGTGACCACCCGGGAGGAGAAGGGGCCAGCGGGGTCGTCGACGCGCCGGTGCGTGACGCCGGGCAAGAGCACCTCCCCGCGGCCCTGGCGGACCTGCCCGGTCGCGGCGTCCCACCGGAGGTAGCCGCCCGTGAAGTCGCTCTCCCGGCCGCTCAGGACGGCGTACTCGTCGCTGACCGGGTAGCCGAGGACGCCGCGGGCACCGCCGCGCGCGAGCCACGCGTCGCGCAGCGCGCCGCGCACCTCGTGTGCGCCGGTGGACGGCGTCCAGTAGACCGAGCCGCCCTGGAAGTGGCCCACCCGCCCGCGGCCGTCGGGCGTGACCTGCTCGTCGCTCACGGGGTGCCCGAGGTGCCCGCCCTCCCGGCCGAGCGCGGCCCACCGCGCGTGGATGGCGCCGTGCACCTCGTGCGCTCCCGTCGACGGGCTCCAGGAGATCGACCCCTGTTGGAACTCCGCCGTGCGGCCGACGCCGAGAGCGGTGGGCCGCGCGGACGTCACCGGCGGCCCGAGGACGCCGGCGGGACC